>JANNLW010000404.1:0-9569 GCA_031397145.1 Sphingomonadales bacterium
CGGGGAAATTTGTTCCACAGGCATGGGGGCTTGCCCCGCCGGCCTGACGGCTGGAGGCCTCGGAAGCACCAGCGGCGACCATGAGCGGCAACAGATGCTCCGCTGCCGGGTGCGCGTAGCGTCCACTTGGCGCTGTTGCCCAGGCGTTCAGCGATGCGGCACGCTCATCGCCCGGTTGTTCGACCGCCTGGGTGAGCCATTGATCAAATGCCTGTGACGGCGCTGTCGAGCGTGGATCGCCGTAGCCGCGCATGTTGTGGAAACTCATGCCGGAGCCGATAATCAAAACACCCTCATCACACAGCGGGGCCAGTGCGCGGCCTGCCGCCACGTGGAGCGCGGGATCGAGATGTCTTTCGACTGACATTTCAACAAGGGGAATGTCGGCGTCCGGGAAGACGAGCTTGAGGGGCACAAACACGCCGTGATCAAGGCCGCGAGCTGGATCGACCGATGCCGTCAGGCCAGCATCCGCGAGCAACTGGGCTGCCCGTGCGGCCAGCGCAGGCGCGCCGGGCACATCATAGCGTAGCTGATAGGTGTCGGGTGGAAAGCCGGAATAGTCATAGATGAGTCCCGGATGCGCGGCACCGGTGAATGCGAAACCATCGGTCTCCCAATGGGCTGAAACGACGATGATCGCCTTGGGCTGCTCCGGCAACATGGCGGCGAGATGGCGCAGGAACGCCGCCATCCCTGTCCAGACGTGGTTGGGGTCTGAAATGAAGAAGCATGGACCGCCGCCGTGAGGGATGAACACACTCGGTTGCTTGATGCCTGCCATATATTTTATCCTTCGTCAGTGATCAGCCCCTGCCGCCAGCGCCAGACGGGCGAGCGCGGGGAGCGATGTCGCCCCTGTTTTGGCTATGATCGCGGCGCGGTGATTTTCGACGGTGCGCTGGCTGATGCCCAGATCGGCGGCGATAGTCTTGCTGGCCTGCCCGGCGAGCACCATGTCCATGACCTGGCGCTGGCGCTTTGTGAGGCCAGCGACATTTTGGGCTGCAGCTTCGCGGTGCGCAGTGCGCTTGCTCGTGTCCCGCGCGAGATCGAGGGCGCGCGTAACGCTGGCGAGCAGTTCCCTGGCTCCGACGGGTTTTTCGATGAAGTCCGACGCGCCGGCCTTCATCGCCTGCACGGCCATTGCGACGTCGCTGTTGCCCGTGATCATGATCGCGGGCAGCCGGTCACCCGCACCGTTCAGCTTTTGCAAAACCTCAAGGCCGGTCATACCGGGCAGATAGGCGTCGATCAGCAGGCAGCCTTCGCGGCCGGGCGTATAGGCGGCAAGGAACGACTCTCCATCGGCATAAACCTCAACGCTACGGCTATTGCCCTCGAGCATATCGCGCATCGCTTCGCGGATATGGAGGTCATCATCGACGACATAGATTACCGGGTCTGCATCCAGGCGTTGGAATGGCACGGCTTGCACCCCGATCAGCAGTTTCTGGATCGCCTGTGTCAGCGCATTGAGCTTGACCGGTTTGCTTAGCTGAACACAATCGTCGCGCGCGATATTGCGCAGAGTGTCGGTCGAAATATCACCGGTCAATATGATCACGGGAAGCTGGCGTTCAAATTTGGCGCGCAGTTTTTTGGCCAGTTCCAGCCCGTTCATCCCGCCGGGAAGGTTGAAGTCGGACAAGATGAGGTCGGGCTGAATTTGTCTGTCCCGCACCTGTTCCAACGCAGCGCGGCCATCGGAAACGGTAGTGACGTCATGGCCCTCTTCGTTCAGGATAACGTCAAGCAGCTCACGCACTTCCGGATCATCCTCTATCACGAGGATATTGCCGGTCAGCGGCGCATAGGCGACCATCCCGTCGCGATCCCGTGCAAGTTCAGGAGGCGAGGCAGCATCGCGCTCCAGCATTGCGATCTCGATCGTAAAGACCGACCCACGGCCAACTTGCGACCTTACGGCAACCGGGTGACCGAGCAAACTCCCGAGCAGCTTGACAATCGAAAGGCCAAGTCCAAGACCGCGACTGCGTTCGCGCGCGGCGTTATCGAGCTGATGATACGCATCAAACACGATATCTAGCTCGCCTTGTGCAATGCCAATGCCGGTATCCCACACTTCGATGCTGAGCCTGCCCGCGCGGCGGCGGCAGCCGATCAGCACCTTGCCCCGCTTGGTATATTTGAGCGCGTTCGAGATCAGGTTGCGGATCATCTGTTCGAGCAAGCGGGGATCGCTGGTGATCGAAAGACTGCACGGCACCGTGTGCAAGGCCAGTTTTTGCGATTGTGCATGATAGGAGAATTCATCCCGCAGGCGTTTGAGCATATCGTTGATCGGAAACGTGACCAAGTCCGGTGTTACGTTGCCTGCTTCAATCTGGTTGATATCAAGCAAGGTATTGAGCATTCCTGACATCGCGCCCAAAGTCTCATCCACCCGCGTGACCAGCTGTTGCGCCTTTTCGCCTTCGACTTTTCTGGCGAGCAACCCTTGGAGCAGAACCAATGTCTGGAGCGGCTGGCGCAAATCATGGCTTGCCACCGCAAGAAAGCGGGATTTCGCAATAGTCGCCTGTTCGGCGATTTGCTTGGCCTCCATCATGATCTTTGTGGCCCGCTTGCGTTCGGTGATATCGGTAAAGGTGATGACGACACCCTCTACATCATCGTCGGCGCGATAGGGCATGATCCGGCGGGTGAACCAGAAACCACCATCGGTTTCAATCTCGCGGTCAATCGGCTTGGAATTTTGAAGGACGGCGCGGGCATCTTCGGATAAGTCGCGATCTGCGGACAGCGAGCTGAGATCCGACAAGGGCCGTCCGACATCACCGGAGCGCAGGGCGAACAATGCTTTGGTCGCTGGCGTGAAGAGCCGGATGTTGAGGTCTCGATCAAGGAACATCGTTGCAATGTCGGTACTGTAGAGGACATTCTGCAAATCGTTCGAGGTGATCCGCTGCCGGTCGAGTGTTTCCTGGAGCTGGCTATTGAGTGCGGTCAGCTCCTCGTTCAACGATTGCAATTCCTCCTTCGAGGTGAGCAATTCCTCATTGGTCGATTGAAATTCCTCGTTAACCGACAGCGCCTCTTCATTGATCGCGCGCTGCTCTTCGCCCGAAATCTCAAGGCTGTGGATTGCACCGTGGAGTTCGGCTTTCACGACCTCGAGCTCCAGCTCAAGTTCGGCGATGCGTGGCGCATCTCGCGCTGAGGCCGGTTGACCCTGTCGAGCAGTGCGTGAGGCCAATTCGACGAAGCAAACCAGCAACAGATCCTCGCCGTTATGAACGACGGGCATCACATCAATCTTGAAAGGCACGGCTTTGCCGTCATGGCTGATCTGGCCGCCTGCTGTCTCGAAGCGGGCGTCGGTCTTGATCGCATGCTGGATCGCCGAACGCAATTTGGTGCGCAACCCTTGCGGCGCCATCGCCAACACATCATGGGTAGGATGACCGGAGGCAACGCGGAGATAGCGTTCGGTTGGCCCGAGCGAATAAAGGCAATCGTGCTTGTGATTGATCAACACTGCCGCAGGGGCGTGGTTTTCCAGCACGATCCTTTCGCAGACTTCTGCGAGAGGCGTCTGATTTGATACTTGTTGTTCTTGCCACGATTGGGCAGAGGGCCGACCGGCTCCGACCGCTATTGGCCAAAAACCAGCGCCTCCAAGGCGACCTCGACCGATATGCCGATAAAGCCGATCGGGTTTCGAGATTACTGAAAAGCGCCCGTCCGCCGTGCCAACCGTTTCGGCACTGCCGAGCAGCAGGGTGCCCCCGTCCCGCAGCGCGAAATGAAACAGGGAAATCACCTTCGCTTGCGCCTCGGTGCCAAGATAGATCAGCAAATTACGACAGGAAATCAGGTCCAGCCGCGAAAATGGCGGGTCGCTGAGGACATCCTGCACTGTAAAGATGACTGTGGCGCGCAGTTCGGCAGTGACACGATAACCGTGTTCGTCCTTGTTGAAAAAGCGCTCCAGCCGGGCGGGCGAAACTTCGGTCTTGATAGTTTCTGCATAGAGTCCGTCGCGCGCGCTTGCGACCGCATCGGCGTCAACATCGGATGCAAATACTTGTACCGTGACTTTGCTGTTGGCCGCAGTGATCGCTTCACGGAACAGCATCGCAAACGAATAGGCCTCCTCGCCCGTGCTGCATCCCGCGATCCATATTCGCAGCGGAACGTCAGGGGCCTGATTGCGGACGAGATCGGGAATGATCTTTTCCGCAAGCAGATCAAAGACTTTGGGATCACGAAAAAAGCTGGTGACGTTGATCAGCAAATCCTTGGCGAGTAGATCGATCTCCTGCGCGCTCCCTTCGAGCATCGAGAGATATCGCCCCATATCGTCGTGCTTGATCGACGCCAGCGCCATCCGACGTTCAATCCGCCGTTGCAGTGTGCCGCGCTTGTAGAGTGAAAAATCATGTGCGGTCTTCGTGCGCAGCAACGCGATAATCTCTGGCAGGCATTGGGCAGTCTTGCTCTGGGGGGTCACGGCCGCATCACTGCCTGCAACGCGGAGATTGGGGTTGGCAAGCGCTTCGGCGATCTTGGCGATGGGCAGGATCAGGTCAACCGCGCCTGCATCAATCGCGGCTTTGGGCATGCCGTCATATTCAGCTTCCTCGGGTTCCTGTGCGATGACGAAACCACCAGCATCCCGCACAGCGACCAACCCGAGCGACCCATCTGATCCGGTACCCGAGAGTATGACGCCAATCGCCCGCGCCTTCAAATCCGCAGCCATTGAATGTAGCAGAAAATCAAACGGCATCCGCGCGCCGTGCGGGGCGTCGGGGCTCGAAAGGTGCAACATGCCCTTGTGAACCGAGAGATACGCTCCGGGCGGAATGATATAGAAATGGTCTGGGGCGATTTTCATTCCGTTGGCAGCTTGCACAACGGTCATCGCAGTGTGACCCGCCAATAAATCGACCATCAAACTCTCATGATGGGGATCTAGATGCTGGATCAGGATGAACGCCATGCCCGAATTTGCGGGCAAGGCGCTGATCAATTTGGTGCAGGCATCCAGCCCACCCGCTGAAGCGCCGATGCCGACAACAGGAAATTCGTTCGGTCCCCGGGGTCGGTCATATGGGGCTTTCCATGGTTTCGGCTGTTTGCTCGGCATTTGGCCCCCGTCCTTCAAACAGAATTCCGCTTTGAACCATAACACCGCACCATCGTGTTTGTTCCATCTGCGTCGTGCTTACATCAAGAGTAGCGGCGCTTTGTGTCGCCTTGTCAATCACGCGAGCGGGAGGAACCATTTGAGAATTGAGTAGTTTCCGAGTCTCACCACGACGACGTGTGATCAGTAAAGATCAGCTTCGTCCGCAACCGGAGTGTGACCTATGCAAAAGACCCACAACACCCTTTCCGAGCAAATCCGGATCCAGTCCGTCGAACTGCTCAACAAGCATCTGGCAGCGGCCATCGATCTCCACGCGCAGATGAAGCAGGCGCATTGGAACGTGCGTGGGCCAGGCTTCATTGCGATCCATGAGCTGTTCGACCGGGTATCGACCGCGATTGAGAATTACTCCGACTTGATCGCCGAGCGCGCCGGTGGGCTGGGCGGAACCGCCGATGGGACAATCCAGGTCGCGGTCGAGCATTCCTTCCTTATCCCTTATCCGCTGGGGATCGCGGACGAGATGCAACATCTCTTTGCCGTCTCCGGCGCACTCGCAGGATTCGGGGAATCGGTGCGCGAGGCAATTGACCATGCGAGCGATTATGGCGATGCCACCACCGCAGATCTGTTCACCGAAATCTCACGCGGGGTTGATCAGCAGCTGTGGTTCGTCGAATCTCATCTTGCGCCCAAAATCGCGAAGCCGTTGTCGCTCAAGCACGACCCCGCGCTTGCGGTCACCTCAATCAAACGGGTGAAGTGAGCACAGCACATGCCCCGGATACTTATTGTCGAAGATGAACCGATCATCGGGATGCTGCTGTCGGAAGTGGTTGAGGGAATGGGGCATGAAGTGTGTGCGGTCACCACTTCCGAAAGCGAAGCAATCGCCGCAGCCGCGCAGCATCTGCCCGATTTGATGATCGTCGATGCTGGATTGGCTGAGGGAAGCGGTCTGGCAGCGGTCGATGCAATTCTCGCCACGCGCTTCGTGCCGCACCTGTTCACTACCGGCAACGCACTCAAGGTCAGGCGCCTCAAGCCCAGCTCTGTCGTGCTTGAAAAGCCGTTCCACGAAAACGAACTCGCGGAGGCCATTACGCTGGTGCTTTCCCAAACTCAGGAGTTACCGGCATGAGAGACTTTCACATATTGGGCATATCAGGCAGCCTGCGCAAAGCATCCTACAATAGCGCCGCCCTGCGCGCCGCTCAGGAGCTCGCACCTGATGGCGTGGTGATCACACGCGCCGACATATCCGCTATCCAGGTATACAATGATGATGTGCGCGAGCAGGGCCTGCCAGCAAGCGTGGTGAGCCTCGTCGAACAGATCGACAGCGCCGACGGTGTTCTGACCGCTACTCCTTAATATAATTATACAATCCCCGGCGTGAACAAGACCGCAATCGACTGGGTCTCAAAAGCGCCTGATCAGCCGTTCCGCCACAAACCCGTTGCAATCATGGGCGCAAGTATGGGTGCCATTGGCACCGCGCGGGCGCAATATGACCTCCGCAAGGTTTTCGTCTTCCTCGACGCACATGTCCTCAACCAGCCTGAAATCATGATCTCCGTTGCCCATACAAGGTTCGACGCGGACGGGCAATTGACCGACGAGATGACACAGAAGCTGATTTGTGCTCAGATCGTGGCGCTAAAGGAATGGGGGCTGCGGCTGCGGAACTGATGAGTTGGATCAGCAGGCTGAAGATCAGCCGGGCACGCGCCATTCAAATCCTGGTCGTGGCCATCGCGCGCCCTCATGAACAAACCCGAACTTGTGCTGGCCGATGAACCAACCGGGAGCCTGGATCGCGAGAATAGTGCCCGCGTCATGGCCCTTTTAAGAGAGATCAACCAAGCGGACAAAACCACTTTTCTCATCTCGACGCATGATCCTGATATTGCTGCGCATTGCGACCGCCAGATCAACGTCATCGACGGTCACGTTGCATAAAACACACGGCACGATCCAGCCTCTAAAAAACGCCAACCCCGATGAAACATTCTGTCTCTGAGTGTGTTTACCTTTCAACGCTTTCTATCTCGGTGTTGACGAAGTCTCGTTCAATGCCTTGACGTCTGCCAATGATCTGGTCCCAGCCACCCCCCCGGCAAGGATCAGCCCATCGGCAGTCAAAATGGCGGTCGGTCCAAACGGTTTTTCTTGAACTCACTTGGGACAGCAGCCGACCGCCATTTTACACCATCTGTGCAAGAATATCGCCGATCGCGACAAAGGCGAAGCAGACCGAGGAGTCAGCCACGCCGTATGGCAGAAACAAATCATCGCCGGCACGAATAGCACCACAGGTATAAACGACATTGGGAACATAGCCCTCACGGTCTTCATCTGCTGCAGAGAGGATGGGGGTGGCGGTTCGCCCGATAACCTTTGATGGATCATCCTTATTGAGGAGCGCCGCGCCAATCGCGTATTTGCGCATCGCGCCGACGCCGTGGGTGAGAACGAGCCAGCCCTCATCAAGTTCTATCGGTGCTCCGCAGTTGCCAATCTGTACCAGCTCCCAAGGGAACCGCGGTTCCAGGATCAGATCACCACCCTCCCAATGATCGAGCGTATCAGAGCGCAACAAATAGAGATTTTTGCCGTCCTGCCGTCCGATCATGAGGAACTGACCGTTTATCTTGCGCGGGAACAGCGCCATGCCCTTGTTTCGCCCTGCTCCACCCTTGATCGGTGTCAAGGTGAAATCCCGGAAGTCACGCGTCCGCAGCAGCTCGGAACGAATGTCACGCCCGCTATAGGCAGTATAGGTACCGATCCACTCGCTCTTGCCACTGTCCCGTTCAAATTCGACCAGGCGTAGATCCTCAAGGCCGTTGCGTTGTGCTTCGGTCATCGGGAAAATCACGGTGCCGGAAATGCCGCTGTCGCGGTGGCGATAGACGGAGACGGCGCCGTCTTCCGCTTCGTCTTTTACCTTTCCGAGCATCGCTGCGGTGGCAAAGGGCGGCTCTGGCAACAGACTGATTTGGCGTCCTGCAGAAATAATCCCCTCGCGAAAGGCAATCGTCGAGATATGCCCTTCGCCCACTGCCCGCAGCGAAAGCAAAATGCGAACACTGTCAGGTTGCAGCCCGGTCTGATCGGGATGGCGCACGACGCTCGGGTTCATCAGGGCAGCGGCGGCATAGCTATATTCGTGACAGAAATAGGCACCGATCAGCCGCTTGGTCTGACGCCGAAGTGCACTGCCGTCGAGCTTGAGGGCGGTTTCAATCTGCATGTAGCGATCATCAAAGACCCGCTCAATCTGCCAGTGACGATCCGCAAAATCGTTGAGCACGATGCTCAGTTCGCCGCGGACGGTGCGCGGATCAAGATCGACAATGTCTGCCACAAGTTTGCGGACCCGGTCGATATCGGGCCCGGATGCCTGCCACGCGAGATGGAACGGGCGCACCACAACGCGGCCCGGATCGGCATGAAGCCGCAATTCGTGTTGGACGAGTTCGACCACGCGGCTCACCCTTCAGTTTATGTCGGCCTTGGCCAATAGGCCCTTGATAGCATAGTGTGCCAATTGATAGGCGAGCACTGATTCCGCGCCCTCGTTCATATTGAGCCCGCGCGGGTTGATCCCATCGTGGCAGGACCCCGTCAGTGGATCGGCAACTGCGACCCCACGATCATTTCCACCGGAGAACCAGTCATAGGCGCGGCTTGCATGGGCCAGCCACATTGTATCTCGGGAGACGTCAAAAGCGGCACTCGCCCCATCGATCGCCGCCCAGGCTTCGACGGGCTGTTGATCAAACGGAGAGGGCGCAATGAATTCACGGCCAAAACTATCAGACCCGACCGGACGGAAACAGCCAGACGGGCTGATCTGCAAATCCAGGATCCAGCCGAGCGTTTCAATACCGCACCGGGTAAAGTCAGGACGATCCAGACGCAATCCGGCGCGGATCATGGCTTCGGGCATCCGGCAATTGTCATAGGCCAGAACGCTTTCAAACCAGGGCCAGTCGGCGCGGCGCGTTTCAGCCAAGCGGGATAGAAGAAACTCCGCGCCATTGGACAGGATAGCGTGTGCCACCTCGTCGTCTGCATCCGCCGCAAGCAAATAATTTGCCCCAAGCATTGCGAACGCTGTCGCACGCGGCGACCCGAAATCGCGCGCACTAAACGCGGTCCGGCCAAACAACTGACGTGCCCAGTGACGCAGTGACGGGGTCCGCCCTTCACGCGCCGTCGCGCCAAGCGCCCACAACGCGCGGCCGCAACTGTCCTCGGATCCTGCGGCCTCCAGCCAATTGCGGGCATAATCCATGAAATTACGGAACTCACCGCTCTGGTCGTTCCACGCGCTCTGCACAAAGCCCGCAAACACAGTGGTGAGGCGGGATCTGTGTGGCTCTGCTTGATCCCCGATCCGGTTCATCAGCATCAGCGCCCGGGCATTGTCATCGACGCAATA
>JANNLW010000432.1:0-9029 GCA_031397145.1 Sphingomonadales bacterium
GCGAAAAAGCCGAAGGTGAGCACAACGTCATGGACGAGAGTGAACAGCGCCCCGACCCCGAACTGCCATTCAAAGCGGAACCAGATAAAAAGGGCAATGCCGAGCATGGCAAGGGTCAGGGCAATGCCGCCAGTGCTGAAAAGCTCGCAAGACACCTTGCCGGAAACCGTTTCAACCGAGCCGAATTTCGCGTCGGGATATTGCGCAAGGATTCCGGCCCGTATCTTGGAAGCCATCTTGTTGGAATCGTCGTCGCTGCCACCGCCCTGGGCAAGAGGATTTGAGCCAAAGCACTGACTCAGCGGGTTTTTGGCGTTCGGCAGCGGCACACGAATCGAAATATCGTTGGGCGAGCCGAATTGCTGAATGGCCGCATCCTCGATCCCCATGGCGCTCATACGCGAGCGAATTTCAGCCACATCTGTCGGCTTTGCAAAGCTGATCCGTACCGTCTGGCCACCCGAAAAATCGACGCCCCAGTTCAATCCGTTGATGGCGACAAGCGCAAGCGAAGCAACCAAAAGCAGTATCGAAAGCCCCATCGCCCACCAGCGATAGGAGAGGAACGGGATATTTGTGCTGTCGGGGACAAGTTTGATCGGGCGCATGGTATGGCAAGCCTTAGATATTAAGTTCGCGCGGACGCGCGCGCTTGAGATGTTCCGAAACGATAAGGCGCGTGAAGGTGACGCCGGTAAAGACCGATGTCGCAATCCCGATGGTCAACACGACTGCAAAGCCGCGGATCGGGCCCGAACCGAACCAGAACATGATGATCGCCGAAATCACGTTGGTGATGTTCGCATCGAAAATCGCGCTTCGAGCCTCCTTGTATCCGAATTCGCAACTTGCCAGCGTGTTGCGGCCGCGCCTCAGCTCTTCGCGTATGCGCTCATAGATCAGCACGTTCGCATCCACCGCGGCGCCGATTGTGAGGACGAAGCCTGCAATGCCCGGCAGCGTCAAAGTGGCATTGAACATCGCCATGGCGCCCAGGATCAGGAACGCATTAAGCACCAGCGCAAACATCGTGTACACGCCAAAGCGCATATAGGTCATAAGCATGAAGGCGATCAGCGCCAGCGTGGCGACGATGCCAGCTATGACGCCCTTGCGGATCGAGTCTGCGCCGAGGTCGGGCCCGACCGTGCGCTCCTCAACAACTTTCAACGCGACTGGCAACTTGCCTGAGCGCAGCGCAATCGCGAGTTGGTTGGCGCTTTCAACAGTGAAATTCCCCGAGATTTGGGCCTGCCCCCCCAGAATCGGTTCGTTGATATTGGGGGCGGAGATCACGCTATTGTCCAGGATAATGGCAAAGGGCTTACCGACATTGTCCTGCGTCGTGCGCGCAAAGCGACGGCCACCCTGTCCATTGAAACGGATATTTACGATAGGGCTGTTGTCGCGCTGGTCGTAGCCCTGCGACGCGTCGATCAACTGGTCTCCGGAGACCATCACGCGGCGCTGCACGGCAATTCTCTTCACACCCGTTGGATCGTCCGGATAAGCCAGGACCTGGCTACCGGGAGGGGCGTTGCCCTGCGCGACCTGGTTGGGGTCGGCTGTTTGATCGACCAGCTTGAATTCGAGCTTGGCCGTCTTGCCGAGCAATTGCTTGAGCCGTTCGGGATCCTGAAGGCCCGGCACCTGGACGAGGATGCGATCCTTGCCCTGGCGGATGACGGTTACTTCCCTCGTGCCTTCGGGATCAATGCGCTTGGCCACGACGTTGCGTGCGGTGTCGAGCGCCTTGTCAGTCTCGTTGGCCAGTCCTGCAGCTGTTGGTGTCATCACGATCCGGTTAGTGTCGCGGACGGCGACGTTCCAGTCGCGCTGGCCGGTCACACCCACACCCGTCGTTAGCGCTCTGGTGCGTTCCACCGCCGCATCGATCTGTGTGGAATCGCGCACGAAGAACGACAATTCTCCTCCCGCGGTCGAAATATCGCCAATCTCGATCCGAGGATTGCCGCGCCGCATTTCGGTGCGCACGCTTTCTTCCATCTGGGCAAGACGTGTCTTTGCGAGATCGCGGACATCTGCCTCAAGCAGCAAATGGCTGCCGCCCGACAAGTCGAGCCCCAGGTTGATCTTTGTGGATGCAAACTTGGCAGGCAGATATTGGGTAACACTCGATGGCAGGATGCTCGGGAGCGCAAACGCCACTCCAATCACCATCGTCAAGATCGTGAGCCAAAACTTCCAACGTGGAAAATCAAGCATCCCGGGTTCAGTCGTTTGCTGGCTTGGAGGATCCGAGCGGCGTAATATCCGACAGGGTTGCCTTGACAGCCTTGACCTTCACGCCACTCGCTATCTCGACTTCGACAATATCGCCCTCGACCTTGGTGACTTTGCCGACAAGTCCACCGCCGGTTACAATGCTGTCCCCCTTTTTAACGGCATCGATCATCGCACGATGCTGCTTTGCACGTTGCTGTTGCGGGCGGATCAGCAGGAACCAGAAGATCACAAAGATGAGCGCAAGCGGCATCATCTGGATGAAAAAGGCAGTCGCTCCTCCAGGGGCGGCGGCTCCTGCGGCGGCCTGGGCATATGCGGGTGTAATGAGCATCCAAAATCCAGTTTCAGAGAGTAAGGGGAAGTATCCCGGTGATTGATGGCGCGCCTAACAAATCGAGGCTAACCGCGCAACAAGCACGTCAAATGGGGCAGCGAAGGAGAGAATGCAATGATCGTTGTTATGGGGCACGCGAAAATGGCACCCGGCGAAATCGACCGGTTGGCCGATGCAATGGCGGAGCAGATCGCGGCGACCCGCGCCGAAGAAGGGTGCGTGCATTATGCCTACTCCCGCGATGTGCTGGAACCGGACACAATGATCATTACCGAACGCTGGCGCGACAATGCGGCCATCGCCGCCCACTTCGCGAGCCCCCACATGGCGGTGTTCAACGCAGTTCTGGCCAGTGCCAAAGTGTTGGAAGTCAGCGTCAAGGCCTATGAAAATGGCGAAGTGCGAACGTTGATGGGGAATTGATCCCAAAACAAAACGGCCCCGGGTTTCCCCGGAGCCGGATTGGGTATCCAACGCCAGAAGCGTCTAGCGCTTCGAGAACTGGAAGCTCTTGCGGGCCTTGGCCTTGCCGTATTTCTTGCGTTCGACCGTGCGGCTGTCGCGGGTCAGGAAGCCCGCGGCCTTCACGAGTGGACGAAGTGTTGGTTCATACTTGGTCAGTGCCTGCGCGATGCCATGCTTCACGGCACCAGCCTGTCCCGAAAGCCCGCCGCCTTTGACCGTGGCGATGACGTCGAACTGCTCGGTGCGTTCGGCAACCGCGAACGGCTGGTTGATGACCAAGCGCAATGTCGGACGTGCAAAATATGCTGTCTGATCTCGGCCATTGACGATGATGCGGCCGGTGCCAGGCTTCAGCCAGACGCGGGCAACTGCATCCTTGCGGCGCCCTGTGGCGTATGAACGGCCCTGCGCATCGATCTCACGTTCACGAAGGATGGCAAGCGTCGATTTGACAACGGGTGCTGGCGGAGCAGCCTCCGCAGTGGGTGCTTCGGTCGCGACGGAAGGAGCGGCGGATGTCAGATCCTTCAGATCTGCAAGCGATTGACGGGTATCTTCGGACATTATGCCCCCACCTTGTTCTTGCGGTTACGAGCCGCGATATCGAGAAATTCGGGGTTCTGCGCAGCGTGCGGATGCTCTGTACCCGCAAAGATGCGCAGGTTGCGCATCTGCTGGCGACCAAGTGGTCCGCGCGGGATCATGCGCTCAACGGCCTTTTCAAGGATCCGCTCGGGAAAACGGCCTTCGAGGATCTTTCCAGCCGTGACGCCTTTGATTCCACCCGGATAGCCGGTGTGACGGTAATAAACCTTCTGGTCGAGCTTGCGTCCGGTGAATTTGATCTTGTCCGCATTGATCACGACAACATTGTCGCCGCAATCGACATGCGGCGTGAAGCTTGGCTTGTGCTTGCCGCGCAGGACGTTCGCGATGATCGTGGCCGCGCGACCAACAACCAGACCGTCGGCATCAACCAGATGCCATTTCTTTTCGACTTCAGCCGGTTTGACCGACTTGGTCGTCTTCATCAGTGCCTTCATGGCGCCCAACTTTCCGAGGGTGACCTCATCTAAAACGAAAACGCGCGGGCGTTGAGACCCGCGTCGATGTCGGCCCTTTTGCAGCGAATGTCTCGGAAGTCAAGGACATAGGCCGGTTTTGAAACGGGTATTACGATACCGATACATTTTTTCATTTTGCCCATCCATTGATTGTCGATGCCGGAATACTGCAAATTTGAGGGGGAAACGACGCCAAACGTAAAGATGGATTGGGCCGTCGGGCTTTCACTGCCGACGATGTTTTTGCGACGATGGCTCGCCGTGATCGCGTGCGTCGATGTGAACAAGCGAAGGGGCCGCGAAAGGCTCTAGGCAGCGAAGGTCACGCCAGTCATTTTCTCGGATGCTGACCACAGTGCCGTCGCGTTTCCCCGATCGATGGCATGTTCCCGAACACCTACATAGGGGAGCATGCCTTCTTCCCAGATCGCCGCAATATTGCAGTCCTCACAATAGACCCCGCCTTCGCGTTCAAGCAGCGGCGAGACCGCACACCAGACGCTCGTCGCAGCGCCTTCTTCGGTCGATTTGAACAGTGGATTGGCATTTCCATCCTTGTCAAACCAGCCCATTGCGATCTGCTCGTCCATTGTCAGATGGCGCTGAAGCGGCGTCTTGATCCCACCAGGATGGACCGCGAAAGCGCGTATCCCGAATGGCCTGCCGATTTCGTCAAGGTGGATAGCGAACAAGGCGTTGGCCGATTTGGCCTGGCCATAGGCTGTCCACTTTTCATATTCACGTTTTTTGAAATGAGGATCCTGAAGGTCGACACCGCCGCGGGCGTGGCCGATTGATGACAGAACGACCACGCGTGTTCCGGCGCCAGCGGCCTTCAGTAAAGGCCAGATGCGGGCGGTCATCTGGAAATGGCCCAGATGGTTGGTTGCAAACTGGCTTTCATACCCCCGAGCATCGCGGGCCATCGGGCAGGCCATGATTGCCGCGTTGTTGATCAAGATATCAAGCTTTGAGGTTTTGGTCGCGAGTTCGCCAGCAAAACTGTCAATCGATGCCGGATCGGACAGATCGAGCTGGAGGATTGTGACGTCACCCTTCACACCTTGAAGGTCTGCTGCAGCAACGTCGGGGCGACGCGCGGCGACAAACACTTTCGCGCCAGCTCCGGCAAGTGCTCGAACGGTCTCGAGTCCAAGTCCGGAATAGCCGCCCGTGACAAGTGCCGTCTTGCCGGTCAGGTCGATCCCGGAAATCACATCCTTGGCAGTAGAGCGCATGCCAAAGGGCGAAGCGATGGGCTTTTGCACGGTCATGAGGCTCTCTCCTTGTTTCGGCCCAGAATATGCACACCCCACGCGGTCGCTGCAACGACAAGCGCACCAAAGGCCTGATGAAGGACGGCAACGGGAATGCTGACGCCGGTCATCACCGTTGCGATGCCGAGCAATATCTGCGTACCGAACGCCGTATGGATCGCAACCGAGGCGCGGCGATTGCCAGATGCCCTGACCTTGCGCGCAAGTATGATCAGCGCCGCGACCAACACCCAGGCCCACCAGCGATGCATGAAATGGATGAGGAATGGATCATTGCCCAGCGCTGCGAGCATTCCCCCGGCCCAGTCGATTCCTTCCGGAACCAGATAATCGTTCATCAGCGGCCATGTGTTTGACACCTGGCCCGCATTCAACCCGGCTGTATAGGCACCGAATAGAATCTGGATGCCAAGGATTGCGAGCACAATAGTGCCAGTACCGGTCAGCCTTGAGGGCCGCGATACCGGGTTTGTGGCAAGGGCCTTGAGATCAAGCGCTGTCCAGACCAACCCTCCCAGAATGAACAGAGCAGTAAGAAGGTGTGTCGCGAGGCGATAATGGCTCACATCCGTTCGCAACGTGAGGCCGGACGCGACCATCCACCAACCAATCGTTCCTTGCAAACCGCCCAGCGCGAGCAATGCGGTCAATCGCCAGCCATAGCCTTTCGGAATAGCGCGTCGAAACGCGAACCAAGCGAGTGGCAACGCAAACGCAACGCCGATCAGGCGCCCCAGAAGCCGGTGAATGAATTCCCAGAAATAGATAAACTTGAACTGGGCCAACGTCATCCCCTTGTTGATCAGCTGGTATTCGGGAATCTGCTGGTATTTTGTGAAGGCAATCTGCCATGCCGCCTCATTCAATGGCGGGATCGCGCCTGAAACGGGTTTCCACTCGGTGATCGAAAGCCCCGACTCGGTCAACCGCGTGATCCCGCCGACGACGACCATGGCAAAGACGAGAATTGCGACCGAGAACAGCCAGTTGGCAATTGCGTTGGGACGAAGGGTACGCATGAGCTGCGCATATGTGGTGGAGTTGTCGCGCATTCAACAGGTTTTACATCAATTTTCGCAATGTGATGTTGTATCTTTCATGCTGACGTGTCATTATATCATGACGCAAAGGAATCAGATGTGTTGAATGCAGTGCTCAGACAAGGTGGCCTTGACCGGCTGGCTATTGGCCTTTCGGGCCTTTGCCTCGCGCACTGCATTCTGAGTGCGATCATTGTTACAATGCTTGCATCGGCTGGCGGGTTCCTTCTTCATCCTGCGATTCACGAAATCGGCCTGATGATGGCAATGGCGCTTGGTGCGTTGGCCTTGGGCCGAGGGGTGTTGCAGCACGGCTATGCAATGCCGGTCTGGGTGGGTTCGCTCGGGCTTGGCGTGATGGCAGGCGCGATGACCTTACCGCACGAAGGCGGTTATGAAACGATTTATTCGATGCTTGGCGTGATGATCGTTGCCTTGGGCCATGATCTCAATCGCCGCGCGCATAGCTGAATTTTAGCTCCACCTTCGCTGACTTTTGGGCTGAACCTTGCGCCCGCGTCGCGACGCGCCTAGATTTAAACTATGGCCCAGCACATGCATGATCACACACTTCATCACGGCTCCTCGCTTGCCGAAGCGGCGCGGATGACGCTTCTCAAATCAGGCGAGCAATGGACCGACATGCGCGCCAGCATTTTTGACGCGCTGGCCGGGTTTGAAAAGCCCGCGTCTGCTTATGATATTGCAGAAGCGGTCTCGAAGGCCCGCGGCAAGCGGGTTGCTGCGAATAGTGTCTATCGTATCCTTGACCTGTTCGTCGGCTCCAACCTCGCGATGCGCGTTGAAAGTGCGAATGCCTATCTGGCGAATGCCCACCCCGACTGCGTGCATGACTGCATCTTCCTCGTTTGCGATTCGTGTGGGCAGACAACCCATATCGACGATGACAGTCTGTCCTCGGGCGTACGATCGGCGGCCAAAAAGGCTGGGTTCAATCCCATCCGCCCTGTAATAGAAGTGCGCGGCACCTGCGCCGATTGCGATTAGGTGTCCGGCCGAACCGATCGATCAATCCCCAGGCGGGCTGAATACCCGATATCCAAGCGCCAGAACACCAAGCATTGCTGCCTCGACGATCATCGGAGGAAGGGTGGTTAATGCTGTGCCATCAAGGGCAATACTCACAAACCGCCCAAAAAGTGCAAGCGCCAGCAACAGCAGCGGCACCAGCAAAGGCTTGGGATCGGCACGCCAGGCACCGATCATTGAAAAGATTGCGCCTGTCAGGAAAAAGGCGGGGAAGTCGGCACGCATCGTTGCCATGCCTTGGGTGCCGATTGGAGACAGCGCGAACTCGGTGGCCATTTTCGCAGGGTTGAGCAGGAACCCTAAGCCGATCAGTCCATTGAACAGGGCAACGAAGCCGATAGCGCCACGCATCAATGATATCATATCTGTCGCTCCGTTTGCGATTGCTGCACTACGCCAACTTCTGAATCGGAATCAAGTTTGGGCATTGATAGGGGAGATTGAAAAATGAAGCATGCCCTTGCCTTGCTTTGCCTGTCAGCTTTGTTTGCGCCCTTGGCGCTTGGCGCCCGGACTCCGACCGAAAAGCGACCCAATATCGTCATCCTTGTCGCCGATGATTGGGGCTTTAGCGATGTTGGTGCCTTTGGCGGAGAGATTGCCACGCCAAACATTGACGAGCTGGCTGCAAGGGGTGTGCGCTTCTCCAACTTTCATGTTGCAGGTTCTTGCTCCCCCACTCGCGCCATGCTCCAGACCGGAGTCGGCAATCACCGTGCCGGTGTTGGCAATATGCTCGAAACGATGCCGCCCGAACATCTGGGTAAACCCGGTTACGACGCCGAGTTGAACAATCAGGTCGTGACGATTGCCGATCAATTACGCAGCGGGGGCTATCGAACCTATCTCACTGGCAAATGGCATCTCGGCAAGACGCCGGACAAGCTTCCGACCGCACGCGGATATGACCATGCCTTTGCACTTTCACAATCCGGCGCCGACAATTTCGAGGAAAAGCCCAACCTCCTGCTTTATGACCACGCCGATTGGAGCGAGGACGGCAAGCCTGCTCACTTGCCCAAAAACTATTATTCGTCGACCTTCATTGTCGACAAGATGATCAGCTATATCGAGAGCGGGCGGGTTAGCGGCAAGCCATTTCTCGCCTCGATAAACTTCCTTGCCAATCACATTCCGGTCCAGGCAACCGATGCGGACATTGCCGCCTATTCCGGGCGCTACACCGCCGGTTGGACGGCGTTGCGAAATGAACGCCGTGCTAGAGCTATATCCCGCGGAGTCATGCCAGCCGAAATGCGCATGGTAACGATGCGGACATCGGGCGACTGGAATGCCCTTTCCTTTGATCAAAGAACGCAGCGCGCTGGCGCGATGGCAGCCTATGGTGGCATGGCTACAGCGATGGATCGAGAGATTGGCCGCCTTGTCGCTCACCTGAAGGCGACCGGCGAATATGAAAACACCATTTTCGTGTTCCTTTCCGACAATGGTGCGGAAGCCGCAGACCCGATGCAGACAAATGCATTCACCCGCTGGAATGCGAACCGCTACTACGACCAAAGCCTGGCACGGCAAGGCAGGCCCGGATCGC
>JANNLW010000467.1:0-23826 GCA_031397145.1 Sphingomonadales bacterium
CCACGCTGCCCAATCTCAACGCCTACACGTCGGGAACCGTGAAGACCGATACATGGTCCGTGTTCGGGGACTTCACATTCGATCTGACCGACCGGATCGCGCTTTCGGCCGGGGGCCGCTATACGGTGGATCGCCGCAACACGACCATCCTGCGCCAGACCAAGTTCGGTACATCGGCCGAATTTGGGGGCAATCCGATTATCGCAGCGACCACGTCCACATTCAATGGCCGGGCGAATTTCAAGGAGTTCACCCCGCGTGCCTCAATCAGCTTCAAGCCGAGTGACGATCAGATGCTCTATGCCTCCTTTTCCAAGGGCTTCAAGGGCGGCGGTTTCGATCCACGCGGCCTTTCGACCGCAGCGCCCGACGCGAACCGGGATGGTGTGCGAAGCTATCAGGAGATCTATGATTTCCTCTCCTTCGATCCCGAAAAGGTCAACAGCTACGAGGTGGGCTACAAGGCATCGCTGTTCGATAGTCGCGTGCGATTTGCGCTGACAGGGTTCTACGCCGACTATCAGGACGTCCAGATTCCCGGATCGGCTGGCTTCGATTCCAACGGCGATGGCGTCAACGACACCTTCATCGGTATTACCAGCAACGCCGCCAAGGCGCGGCTGAAGGGCATCGAACTGGAAAGTTTTGCCACCCTCGCGCGCGATTTTGCCGGGGCCGGATCGGCTGTCACCGTCAACGGGACGCTTGGCTATATCGACGGCGAGTACCTCAAGTTCATCAACAATCTCAACGTCGATGTCGCCAGTTTCCGTGCGATCCAGAACACGCCGAAATGGACGGCCTCGGGTTCGCTTGGGGCGAACTTTCCGATCGCTTCGGGCATGATCCGCGGATCGACGACTTTGTCCTACCGCAGCAAGACGAATCAGTTCGAAACGCCAAGCCCGTTCCTTGATCAGCCCGGCTACGCGCTGCTCGACGCCAGCCTGGTGTGGAACTCCAAAAATGACCGCTACTCGATCGGACTTCACGCCAAGAATATCACCGACAAGCAGTATATTACGTCGGGCTATCAGTTCGCGGTGGTCAATCCAACCACAGGCCAGCCGGTCCTGACGCCGACGGGCAACATCACATCGGCCCTCGGCCGCGAAGGCATCGTCACAGCGTTCTACGGCAATCCACGGCAGCTGTTTCTAACCGGCACGCTGAAGTTCTAGTGGATCAGGGAAGGACTTGCCTTTTGGCGGTTTCGTGCCTAAGGGAGCGCGCTTCACGCGTTACGATATGAACGATCTGCCTGGCTGAAAGGGCTGCCATGGCCGATCAAGATCGTCGCACTTTGAAAGGACGAAAATGCCCAAACTGAAGACCAAGAGCGGGGTGAAAAAGCGTTTCACCTTGACCGCTACCGGCAAGCTGAAACATGGCGTTGCCGGAAAGCGCCACCGGCTTATCAGCCACAATGGCAAGTATATCCGCCAGAATCGCGGCACGTCCGTCCTGTCCCAAGCCGATACGGCTGCGGTCAAGGCGTGGGCGCCCTACGGCCTGAAATAAGGAGGCCGTATAAATGGCTCGCATCAAACGCGGCACGACCACTCGTGCCAAGCACAAGAATATTCTCGAACAGGCCAAGGGTTATCGCGGCCGTCGCAAGAATACGATTCGCGTCGCCCGTCAGGCGGTGGAAAAAGCCGGGCAATATGCCTATCGTGACCGCAAGGCCAAGAAGCGCACGTTCCGCGGCCTGTGGATCCAGCGCATCAACGCCGCCGTCCGCGTCGAAGGGCTGACCTACAGCGAATTCATGCACGGGCTGAAGCTCGCCGGTGTCGAACTTGACCGCAAGGTCCTGGCCGATATCGCGATGCACGAAGGCGAAGTGTTTAGCACCATCATTGCGCAAGCGAAGGCGGCTCTGCCTGCAATGGCAGCATAAGGCTTCCACTTTCGTAAAAGCGCAAATGGGCGTGGGCGGCATTGCCGTTCGCGCCCATTTGCTTATTGGGCTAACACGATGAACGATCTGGCTACACTTCAAACCGAAACACTTGCTGCCATTGCGGCGGCGGACGATATCGACGCACTCGAAGCTATCCGCATTTCAGCGCTCGGCAAGCAGGGGAGCGTGTCTGCACTGCTCAAGACTCTCGGGGGCATGACGCCGGGGGAACGGCAGACTCAAGGCCCGAAGATCAACGGACTGCGCGAAGCCGTGACGAGTGGAATCGCGGCGAAGAAGGCAGCACTCGAAGCCGCCGAACTCAACCAGCGCCTCGCAACCGAGCGGGTCGATATGAGCCTGCCCGCGCCCGCAACCCCGCAAGGCTCCGTCCACCCGGTCAGTCAGGTGATGGACGAACTTGCCGAAATCTTCGCCGATATGGGATTTGCGGTCGCGACCGGACCCGAGATCGAGGATGACTGGCACAATTTCGGCGCGCTCAACATTCCCGAAACGCACCCGGCGCGGGCAATGCACGATACATTCTATTTTCCGAACCAGATGGCGGTCGATGGAAAGCAGATGCTGCTGCGCACCCACACGTCGCCCGTGCAGATCCGCACGATGATGACGCAGGCACCGCCGATCCGCATCATAGCGCCGGGCCGCGTCTATCGATCGGATAGCGACGCAACCCACACACCGATGTTCCACCAGATCGAAGGACTGGTAATCGACAAGGGCATCCATCTCGGCCACCTCAAATGGACGCTCGAGACTTTTCTCAAGGCTTTTTTCGAGCGCGACGATGTCGTGCTTCGGCTCCGTCCGAGCTATTTCCCCTTCACCGAGCCGTCGGCCGAAGTCGACGTGGGCTATTCCGAAGTGAACGGAAAGCGCGTGATCGGTGGAAGCGCGCGCTGGATGGAAGTGCTGGGTAGCGGCATGGTCCACCCGCGCGTCATCGCCGCCTGCGGGCTTGATCCCGATATTTATCAGGGCTTTGCGTTCGGCACGGGGGTCGATCGGCTCGCGATGCTCAAATACGGAATGGACGATCTGCGCGCCTTTTTCGACGGCAATCTGCGCTGGCTGAAACACTACGGCTTTTCGGCACTCGATGTGCCCACGCTGAGCGGAGGAGTTGGCGCATGAAGTTCTCGCTGAGCTGGCTCAAGGAGCATTTGGAGACTGATGCGACCATCGAAGACGTGGCTGCCGTGTGTAATCGCATAGGACTTGAGGTTGAAGGCATTGAAAATCCGGCGGAGCGCTTGCGCGGATTTACGGTAGCAAAGGTGCTGACCGCAGATCGCCACCCGCAGGCCGATAAACTTCAGGTGCTGACGGTCGATGCCGGCATCGGACCGACACAGGTCGTCTGTGGCGCCCCCAATGCACGGGCGGGTCTGATCGGCGTGTTCGGCATCGAAGGCGCGGTGGTGCCTTCGAATGGCATGGTGTTGAAGAAGGCGTCCATCCGGGGCGTTGAATCGAACGGGATGATGTGTTCCAGCCGCGAACTCGAGCTGGGCGATGACCATGACGGGATCATCGAACTGCCGGTCGATGCGCCAGTCGGCACCGCTTACAGCGACTATGCTGATTTGAATGACCCGGTAATCGATGTTGCCATCACGCCAAACCGGCAGGATTGCATGGGGGTACGCGGCATCGCGCGCGATTTGGCGGCGGCGGGGCTGGGTGCGCTGAAGCCGCTGGCCGAAGTTTATCGATTTCGCGACCGCCCCGTGGTTGGCGACGATGCCGGGCCCAATGTCCGCACCGACGATGCGCAAGGCTGCCCTGCATTTTACGGCCTCGAAGTTCGCGGCGTGCGCAACGGAACATCACCGGAATGGATGGCGCGCCATCTGAAAGCTGCCGGACAAAAGCCCATTTCGACGCTTGTCGATATCACCAATTTCGTGATGCTCGATCTCGGTCGTCCTCTGCACGTGTATGACAAGGCCAAGCTGAACGGTGGGCTGGTAGCACGGCTGGCGCGACCCGGCGAACAGGTCGTAGCGCTCAATGGCAAGACCTATACGCTTGATGAGACCATGACTGTGATCGCCGATGATGTGCGCGTCCATGATATCGGCGGAATCATGGGTGGCGAGGATTCGGGCGTGAGCGACACTACAACCGATATTCTGATCGAATGCGCTTATTTCACGCCCGAGCATATCGCACGAACAGGACAGGCGCTTGGGCTGACCAGCGATGCGCGACAGCGTTTTGAACGAGGCGTCGATCCGGCCTTTCTCGAAGAGGGCATCGCGATCGCAACCTGGCTGGTGACAGAGCATTGCGGCGGATCGCCGAGCGGCGTGACCCGCGCAGGCCAGCCGCCGATTGAGACCCGGACGATTGCCTATGACACCGGACTTTGTGCGCGACTGGGTGGCGTCGATGTTGCGACCAATCGTCAAAAGCAAATCCTTGAATCGCTCGGTTTCAAAATCGCCACAGACTGGATCGTCACCGTTCCCACATGGCGTCGTGACATTGATGGCCCCGCCGATCTGGTAGAGGAAGTGGTGCGCATGGTCGGGCTCGACAATGTCCCCTCGACCCCGCTTCCGCGCGCCGACGGCGTTGCCAAGCCAACTGCAACCCCGGAGCAGGCCATTGAGCGAAGGGTCCGGCGGACGGCTGCCGCGCGTGGCCTCAATGAAGCGATCACCTGGTCCTTCCTCTCGGAAAAAGAGGCAGCGGCATTTGGCGGCGGCGTGTGGTCGCTCGCCAATCCGATCAGCGAGGATCTGAAGGTCATGCAGCCGTCGTTGTTGCCCGGCCTGCTCTCGGCGGCGCAGCGAAACATGGATCGCGGGGCGGATACGGTCCGTCTGTTCGAGGTCGGTCGCCGCTATCTTGCTGATGCCGAACGCCCGACGGTGGGCGTCGTGTTGGCTGGAGACAGGATTCAACGTGGCTGGGCGAGCGGCAAGGCTCAGAAATTCGACGCGTTCGATGCCAAAGCCGATGCAATCGCTCTCCTCGACGCCGCCGGCGCCCCGGTGGCCAACCTTCAGGCGCTGGGCGAGGCAGGCGACCATTATCATCCCGGCCAATCGGGTACGCTGCGATTGGGACCCAAAACGGTGCTTGCGGCCTTTGGCGCTCTCCATCCGGCCACGGCCAAGGCCTTCGATCTCTATGGACCCGTCATGGTCGCCGAAATCTATCTCGACGCAATTCCTGCCAAGCGAACGAACGGATACATGCGAGCAGACTACGCCCCGCCCGCGCTCCAGTCGGTAACGCGCGATTTCGCCTTCCTCGTTCCGACAGATCTGTCAGCCGACGCGCTCGTGCGTGCCGTGCGCGGTGCGGACAAGATACAGATCGTCTCGGCGCGCCTGTTTGACCGATTCGCCGGACAGGGCGTGCCGGAAGGGCAAGTGTCTCTCGCTATCGAAGTCACGCTGCAACCGCTGGAGAAAAGCTTCACCGAAGCCGATCTCTCAGCGATCAGCAATGCGGTTGTGGTGGCCGCTGAAAAGCTGGGCGCTGTGCTGCGCGGCTGATCAGCGGCTCAGCAAAAATACGGCATGCTCCGCCCGAAAGTTGGCGGCCGCGTCGCTGGTAAGCCGGTCGCCGGTCAGGAACCATGCGCCTTCGACCTTGATCCCGCGTTCGGCCACCAGAGCGCGGAAATCGTCGATTGTGACGTGGTGGATGTTGGGAGTTTCATACCAGGCGACCGGGAGCAACCGCGTGACCGGCATCCGTCCGCCCCAGAGCAGCGAGAGCCGCACCCGCCAGTGCGCGAAGTTGGGAAAGGAGACGAACGCCTTGCGCCCGATCCGCAGCAATTGCTCGAGGACAAGGTCGGGCCGCATCGTCGTCTGCAAGGTCTGGCTCAGAATCGCATAGTCGAACGCGGTTTCGGGATAATCGGCCAGGTCAGTATCGGCATTGCCCTGCACCACCGAAAGCCCACGCGCGACGCATTCGGTTACATTGCCGCGATCCAGCTCCATCCCGCGCGCATCGACCTGTTTTTCCTCGCGCAGCGCCGCCATCAGCGCGCCATCGCCACAGCCCACATCGAGAACACGCGTCCCCGATGCTACTTCGCGGGCGATGATCGCAAGATCGGGGCGGAGGATGCTCATTGGTAGATGTCCGGAAAAGCCCTTTCCATGAACCGCTCGGGATGAGACAGTGGCGTCCAGCCCAGTTTCTTATAGACTGCGTGCGCATCGCGCGTTGTCAGCATCCAACGTCGCAATCCCTGCAGGCGGGGATGGCCCTGCAGATGCGCAAGCATCGCCTGCGAAAGCCCCAGCCCGCGATGCGCCTCAAGCACATAAACATCGGCGAGATGGGCGAAGGTCGCCCAATCGGTTACCAGCCGGGCCATGGCTATTTGCGCGCCGTCCTTGAAGACTGCGACCACGAAGGAATTGGCGAGCGAGCAACGGACGATTTCGAGCGGAATGCCTTTTGCCCAATAACTCGTTGTCAGATAGGCATGTGCTGCAACGGGATCGATCCGAGCCTGGTCGTCGATCAGGACATAGCCTTGAGGAAGCGCGCTCATGGCGCTCCCGCTTTCAGGAACCCGCCGATGACGCGATCGAGTTCGGGAAGTTCGAGGAAGAAGCTGTCATGCCCAAACGGCGATGACAGTTCGACAAAACTTACAGGGGCTCCGCTGGCATTGAGTGCGTGGACGATAATCCGCGATTCCGATGTGGGGTAGAGCCAGTCACTATCGAAGCTGATCACACAGAAGCGCGTTTTCGCGTCCTTGAAAGCGTTGGCCAGATGGCCGCCATAGTCTTCGGCAAGGTCGAAATAGTCGGTCGCCCGCGTGATATAAAGATAGGAATTGGCATCGAACCGATCCGTAAAGCTCAGTCCCTGATGACGCAAATAGCTTTCGACCTGGAAATCCGCATCAAATCCGAACGTCTTGACGTCACGATTCTGGAGCCGCCGGCCGAATTTTTCGGTCAACCCCTGTTCGGAGAGATAGGTGATATGCGCCGCCATGCGCGCTACAGCGAGACCATCATCGGGCGATTTGCCATCTGTGTAATAATTTCCTTCGCGCCAATTGGGATCAGCCATGATCGCCTGTCGCCCGACTTCGTGAAAGGCAATATTCTGCGCCGAATGGCGCGCGGTCGAGGCGATGATCACCGCCGAGGCCACACGCATCGGAAAGGTCGCCGCCCAACTAAGGGCCTGCATCCCGCCCATCGAGCCGCCAATCACCGCATTGAGTCGGGCGATTCCGAGACGGTCGAGCAGCATCGCCTGCGCCCGCACCATATCCCCTATGGTGATGACTGGAAAATTCATGCCATAGGGCTTGCCATCCAGGCCAATACTTCCCGGACCTGAAGACCCCATGCACCCGCCGATCACATTCGAACTGATCACACAGAAGCGGTTGGTGTCGATTGGCTTGCCGGGTCCGACCATCCGTATCCACCAGCCGGGCTTTCCTGTAATTGAATGGTTGCTCGCGACATGCTGGTCACCGGTCAGCGCGTGACAGATCAGGATTGCATTGGATGCGTCTGCGTCGAGACTGCCATAGGTCTCATAGGCGATTTCGACAGGCGCAAGTTCGCCCCCGCCATCGAGCGCGAGTGGCCCGGGCAAAACGATTTGGCGATCGAGACCGAACAATTCCGACATCGCGGCGGGGCTAGGGCGCGCAGCCCTGCCTTGTCAATCAGCCGTGTGCACCCTAGAGCCGCGCCCATTATGGCAGGACCCCAACCAAAAGAGTGGATCGCGGCGATCCATCCCTATGTCCCCGGCAAATCGACGACCGACAGCGGTGCCAAAGCGGCCAAGCTTTCGTCGAACGAAAATCCTCTCGGGACAAGCGACAAGGCACGTGCGGCCTTTGCGGCGCAAGCTAGCGTTCTCGAACGCTATCCAGACGGAGGTGCCACGGCCCTGCGCGAGGCGATCGCGGCCCATTACGACCTTGATCCTGCCCGGATCATCTATGGTACGGGATCGGATGAAGTGCTCCATCAGGCAGCAGGCGCATTTGCCGGGCCCGGAGACGAGATCATTTATGTCAGATACGGCTTTGCGGTTTACGATATCGCGACGCGGCGCGTTGGTGCAACGCCGGTCATTGCAGCGGACAAGGACTATGCAACCGATGTCGACGCAGTCCTTGCGGCTGTCACCGAGCGGACGCGGGTTGTCTTCATTGCCAACCCCAACAACCCGACCAGCACATACACCGCGCACAACGAGATCGTGCGCCTTCATGCCGGATTGCCCGATAATGTGCTTCTCGTGCTGGATCAGGCCTATGCAGAATATCTCGAGAGCGATGAGGATGACGGTGGGATGGCGTTGGCCCAGACACAGTCGAACGTTCTGGTCACGCGGACTTTTTCAAAAATCTACGGGCTGGCCGCCGAGCGGATCGGCTGGGGCTATGCAGCGGCACCAATCGTCGATGCGATGCAGCGGATACGCTTGCCGTTCAACATCACTATTGCCGGGCAGAATGCGGCCATTGCAGCGCTTTCCGACGAAGATTTTGTCAGTAGGAGCCGCACACATAATGCCCAGTGGCGCCGCTGGCTGACTGGCGAAGTTGCCAAGCTAGGCAATGCGGGTCTTCGCACCGTCGAGAGCAAAGCCAATTTCCTGCTGGTTCTCTTCGAAGGCGCGGTGACGGCCGAGACCGCCTATCACCGGCTCATGGACCTCGGCTATATTGTCCGCTGGCTTCCCAATCAGGGTCTCCCCCAGGGATTGAGAATCACGATCGGCACCGAAGACGAAACGCGCGGTCTTGCCGCCGCGCTGAGGCAGATTGTGGAAGAGCAAGCCTGATGCTTCCATTCGCGCGGGTCTCGATCATAGGTCTTGGCCTGATCGGTTCGTCTATCGCGCGCGCTGTGAGGGAGCATATGCCCGGCGTGGCGCTGACGGGACATGATGCAAATGCTGAGGTCCGCGAAACCGTCCGGACGCTTGGACTGGTCGACGATGTCACCGATACTGCCGGTGCGGCGGTGACCGATGCGGAACTTGTTATCCTTTGCGTGCCTGTCGGGGCGATGGGCGAAGTTGCGTCGGGCATTGCCGATGATCTACCGGCCGAGGCCATCATCAGCGATGTGGGATCATCCAAGGCCGGCGTTTTGTCCGCTTTGTCGACGGCCCTTCCCGGACGAATCATCATTCCGGCGCACCCGGTAGCCGGCACCGAACGCAGCGGGCCCGAGGCCGGATTTGCGGCATTGTTCCACAACCGCTGGTGCATCCTGACCCCGCCCGAAGGCACGGATGCCGCAAAAGTGGTGCAACTCCAGGCGTTTTGGGAGCGACTGGGTGCCAATGTCGACGTCATGGACGCACAGCATCACGATCTTGTCCTTGCGATTACCAGCCACCTGCCACACCTGATTGCCTATACAATTGTCGGCACGGCATCGGACCTTGAGACCGTGACCCAATCGGAAGTGATCAAATATTCGGCCGGCGGGTTTCGCGATTTCACCCGGATCGCAGCGTCCGACCCCACAATGTGGCGCGATGTCTTCCTTTCAAACAAGGACGCGGTGCTTGAAACGCTTCAGCGGTTTTCAGAGGATCTGACCGCCTTGCAGCGTGCGATCCGCTGGGGCGACGGAGACGCACTGTTCGATCTGTTCACACGCACAAGGGCAGTACGTCGTTCGATCATCGAACAGGGGCAGGATGACGACAGGCCCGATTTCGGACGCGCCGATCATTGACGGCCGATCACCGGCGCCCGATCAATCGTTCAGCACATTGATCGCGGTATGAACCCGGCTTTCGGCCTCTTCGCGAGGCAGACCTGGCGGAATGGTCTCCCCGACCTTCAGTGTCACAACGCCCCGATGTTTGATCAACCCTCGCGGCCAGACCTTTCCGGAATCCAGGGCCACAGGCACCACTGGCAGGCCCAGCACCTTGTAGAGACCGGCAAAGCCTGCTCGCAGTTCGGGCCGTTCGCCATGCGGCACACGGGTTCCTTCGGGAAACAACACGACGGGGCGATTGCTCTCCTTTGCAACCTTTGCCGCGGCAATCATCCGTCGCATCGCGGCCGCCCCAGCTTCACGATCAACCGGAATGACTCCGAGTTTTCGCGCAACATGCCCCCAGCCAAACACATCCAGAAGTTCCTGCTTCATCACAACGACTGGTCGATCAAAAATGACGAGGGTCTCGATCGTTTCGAACACGGACTCGTGCTTGATCGCATAAAGCACGCCTGCCTGAGGCAAATGACCAATGACTTGCGATCGGATCCCCAGGATCAGGCGGCTACAAATGCGATGCCACAACGCCCAGCGCCGCGAACTGGCAATCACGGCCTCCTGCCCGAATGGAACAGACCCTAAAGCCGCAAGAACCATGATGACGCTGCCCGGATAGAAAATTGCAATAAAGAGCAGGGAGCGAATCAGGGCCATCATTTATATGCCGAGCAACGCCGAGGCCCGTCTCAGCAAGTATTTGTTATACTCTGCAAAAAGCGTTACCAACCCCGGGGCGCTGCTTACTGCATCCGCAGTCACGGCCACATCATTTCCAACTGCCCGTTCGAGTTCGAACCGTGCGCGCGGCATGTGCCAATCGGTCGTTACAAGCCGAACCGACCGGAAATTTTTCCGCTTGAGCCACTGCGCGGCCTCAACGGCGTTCGAACGCGTATCAACTGCGTCCTTGCCGAGATCGACACAACATTCAAAGAGTTGCGCGGGCGCTTTCTGGAGCTGGGCCAGTTCACCAAGCCGTACAGCGGGATCAACGCCTGAAACCAGCAGCCGTTTGGCCTGTCCGCGGGCGAGATAGTCGAGTCCGCGCTGGATCCGACCTGGCCCCCCGGTCAACACCACAATGGCATCGGTCCTTATATCACCGGCCGGGCGTGGGAGGCTGACGACAAACCAAGCCAGACCAAGCAACCAGACAATAAGTAGCAGCGAGGCGAGCCGGCGAATCATAGAATTCGTCTTAGGGCAAAGAGGATTGTAAGGCGCGCAGCGAGTGTCGCCAATATCGTTCCGAGAAGCGGCAGAGCGAGAATCATGATCCAGTCAATCCCGTTGAGCCCTGTCGAACCGAGCAAATCTGATCCGATCGCGTTCATCCGCTTGCCGATCAGCAGCATAACGAGCAACGCAAACACCAGCCCGGCAGATCCTCCAAACAACGCGTCAAGGCCGATCCGTCTCTGAAATAGTCCTGCAACCTGACTATCGGTGGAGCCGAGTAAATGCATCACCTCGATCACCGATTTGTGCGTGTTCAGTGCGGCGCGGGCGGCAAGGACGACGGTCGCAGCCGTTGCGGCCGTCATCAGCAGGACCAGGGCTGCCGATAGCCACTTTAGCGATTGCAGGAGGCTGGCAAGCGGAGCGAGCCAGCGAGCATGTTCGTCAACACTAGCACCGGGAGCAACCCGTTGAACAGCTTTTCGGACCTCTTCAACATCGGTTTGCGTTGCGCGGCGCAACTCCACGTCGATCAATGCGGGCATCGGTAAATCGGCATCCTTGCTTTCCGCCCCCAACCAGGGATCAAGCAAGGCGGCAAGCCGATCCTCGCTCACGGGATCAATCGCGCGGACAATAGCCAGGCGGCCAAGTTCGGACACAATTGCCTGCTTGCCGGTTTCGCGCAGAACAGGGTTGGCCTCGGACAACTGCACGGTCAACCGCCCGGCAAGATCCGCACTCAAACCCTGTGCAGCCGATCCCAGTGCCAGCCCGGCGGCGGCGGCAAGCACCGTAAGAAACATCATGATCGCGATGACCCAGGGCATTGGCCCTGCGAGCCTTCCTTCCTGCAACAAGCGGCGATCCGCCTGATTTGCCCGGAACAGTTTCATTTTTCAGGCGTTTCCGTCCCGGCGCGGCGGATAGCGCAATGCACCTGTCGGATCCTGCAGGCGCCCTTCCTCGAGGTGCATCATGGTCGCCGTGCCGATCCGGCTCAACAAATGAAGGTCGTGGGTGGCAACAACCACTGTGGTCCCAAGTTTGTTGAGGGCATCGAACAGATAAAGCAGCCTCGCCGCCATTTCCGGGTCGACATTGCCCGTTGGCTCATCCGCGACAAGAATATCAGGCCGTCCGATCACCGCCCGGGCAATCGCAACGCGTTGTTGCTCACCGCCCGAAAGCGTCGCAGGCCGCGCACTTGCTCGGTCTCCCAGCCCAACCCAGGCGAGCATTTCGCTGACAGGTTGTTCAATCTCGCGTTCGTCGGCGCCGGCAACCCGCAGCGGAAGCGCGACATTGTCGAACGCCGAAAGATGCGGGATCAAGCGGAAATCCTGGAAGACGACACCGATCCTGCGGCGGAAAAGCGGAAGACGATCGCGTGCCAGCGTTACCATGTCTTCACCGAACAATCGGATGAGGCCCCGGCTTGGGCGCTGCGCAAGAAAGAGTAGTCGGAGGAGCGAGGTTTTCCCTGCTCCGGATGCGCCGGTCAGAAAGTAGAAACCACCCTTTCCGAGTGAAAAACTCACATCGGAAAGCGTTTCGGTTCCGGTTCCGTAACGCAGTCCGACATTTTCAAATTGAATGATCGTCGCCATGGCCCAGTCGCAGAGTTCCCCACTGACTCCATTGCCCTGCCATAACCCGCAGGTAAAGCACGACTTGCCGATGCGCGGCACGAGAAACACCATCTAGGCTTGCAACCAACCATGGTTCAGTGCTTAGGGCAGGCTTTCCCGGGGTACATTATTCGCAATGATCCTTTCCTGTCCGGCTTGCAAAACCCGCTACCTTGTGCCGGACACGGCAGTAGGTCCCAATGGTCGCCAGGTTCGCTGCGCATCGTGCAAGCACAGCTGGTTTGCCGACGGTGCGCCGGTTATTGTTGCAAAGCCTGCGGAATTGCCGCTCGCCGCCGCGCCGATTGCGACGCCTCGGGTCGCGGAAACGCAGCCCGCTCCGCCATTTGGTGTCGAAACCTCTGCGCCGGCAGCGCCTTGGCAAGCCAGTGCGGACGATTCCGGGCAATATCCCGATCCCTTTGCCCATCGCCCGCCATTTCGGCCCCGTGCCAACCCGACGCGACGCTGGACCATAGCAGCAGTCTCTGCGGCGATTCTGCTCTTTGGCGGAATCATTGCTATCCAGTTTTTTGGCACGCCCAGCTTTATGGCGCAGCTTGGGTTGCCAGTTGGATCCGTCGATGTACCGCTCCTTCTTGAGGTCCCACGAAAGCCGGAACGACGCACTCTCGAAAGTGGCAATGAACTGTTTGCGGTCAGTGGAAGAGTGATCAATCCGACCAGCCAACGCCAGCGAGTCCCGGACATCTTGGCCGAGTTGCGCGATGCGCAGGGTCGTGTGGTCTATAGCTGGACGATCACTCCACCCAGACGTTCGATCGGGCCCAATGGATCCGCAGAGTTCAATTCGGCCGAGGTTGACGTTCCGAAGGGTGCGCGCGAACTCAATCTGAGCTTTTCAGGCGCAGCGGCGAACTGAACCAAACCAATCGACCGCCTTGCAGCAGCGCACAGACGAGCATGCTGATCCCAATGCACCACACGAGCGCCATTGCGCCCATCCCGCGCGCGATCAGCCAAGACCCCAGCGCAATTGTGACGATGAAAAAGGCTATGATGCTGTTGAGTCCAGCGACAACCTGATCGCCCAGTGAGCGCAGAGCATAGGTGAAAACCAGTTGGAGGCCGTCAAACAGCATGAATGGCGCCCAGACCAGCAGCATGACTACAGAAAGCTCGCGTACGGCGGCAGTTGCCGGATAAAGGCCAATGATGGGCTGTGCAAAGACCATCAGCAGGATAGCAATCGGGACAAGGAGAACCGTCGTCATCGTTGCGGCAATCTGCGTCCGGAAACGTGCTTCTTGCGGGCGTCCCTCGCCAACCGCGTTGCCAACGCGAATCCCTGCCGCTGCACCAAGGCCCATCGCAAAGCCAAAAGTCACGTTGTGCATCGAAAGGACAAGCTGGAACGCATGCGCGGCGACCAGTCCGAGCTGGGTCGATTTGACCATGACCCAGGAAAATCCTCCCAGTTCAAGCGCTGATGCAATGGCCGGTGCAAGCCCGAAACGCGCAAGCGCGCCAACCCCGTGCCAAGCCTTTCTCCATTCCGCCAGCCCCAGCCAGCGCACTCGACGTTGCGCGGCATCCGGCAAGAACCAAACTGAAACACCGGTAAGGATGAGCCCAAGGGCCGACGCCACAAAAGTTGCAGATGAGGCGCCGACCGCCCCTGCATGCGGAAAGCCGAGATGCCCTCCTGCCCACGCCCAGGCGAGCAGGGCATTGGTGGGAAGCGTCACACAGTTGATCAAGAGGGTTCGGCGCGCGCGATTAATCGCCTGCAGAACGTTCGCCAGCACAAGCGCCGACAACTGGATTGGAAACGCCATCCCCATGATCGCCACAACTCGCGTCGTAAGCGGGACAAGATGACGTTCCACTCCGAGTGCCAAAAGTAGCGAGTGGCCAAAGCAGAGCATGATACCGCCGATCGAAACACCGAGAGCGAGCGAAAGCAGCAAGCCTTCCCGCATCGCAATGCCAGTTTTTTCCGGTGCGCCCTCTCCCTCGGCCCTCGACACATTGACCAGCACGCCTGAAATCCACCCCATCGCGGTCACGATCGCAATAAAGGTGATGGTCCTGCTGGCCCCGAATGCGGCAACTTCAAACGTTCCAGCCTGTCCGATAACGACGACGTCGGTCAGCTGCATTAATGTCCAGCTGAGGCTCGACAAGGCTATCGGCCAGGCTAGGGCCGAAATACGGTGCGCTTCGTCACGCCATTTTTGGGCTGTTTCGGACATAAGGCGCGGGGCGATAGCTCAATCGAACAAGTGACGCAAAGTGCGCCTATTGAAACTCGATCAGCCCGGATTTGCTTTTCGCTGCGTTGCGGGGAGGAGTTGAAAAGCTGATGCGGGCGCCCTTGACAATCCGCGCATGAGCAACGGCAGTTGCCTTCGTTGCAGGTACGGGCAAAGCGAGCACGGTCGCAGCGAGGATCAGAGCGGTCAACACAGGCAAGGTTAAGACTTTGTTTACGAATTGGCTCAACCCGAAAAGGCAGTTAACGCCTCATCCTGTCGCTTACAGGAGTGGTTGCAGGGCGCAGATCGCTCTGCTAGGGGCGCGTGCCTACCAAGGCCGGGCTCTGCCCGGCTCTTTCATGAGCGTGCGGCCGTGGCGGAACTGGTAGACGCGCAACGTTGAGGTCGTTGTGGGCGAAAGCCCGTGGAAGTTCGAGTCTTCTCGGCCGCACCAGCTCTCGCCGCCCGGTCAGGGCACAGAAGCCTGCCGAGTTTCCGTCTCGGCAGCAACGGTACCAAGGTGGACCGAAGGCGTTGCCCCACTGACTACCGCGAGGCCATTCAACACGGTCATCACGCGCGCGGCGCTTGCCGATAGTGTCGAAATCCGAATCGTGTAACGGCCATAGGGCACGCCCTCGAACAGGAAGAATCCGTCAAACTCGCTGCGTGTTCTGGCTACAACCCGGTTCTCAACATTGACAAGTTCAAGCTCGACCCCCTGAAAACTGCCCCCGCCTGCCCGCACAAGCGTGCCGTCGATATCACCCGCGCTTACGAGAGGGAGCTCAATTGAAACTGCAACGCCCGGACGAGGCGTTATGACCACCCCTGGCGTTGCCGGCTGAACCAGCGGATCCGGTAGTGAAGATGCATCGACTCCAATCAGGACTGGCTGATAGGGTTCAAGCGCATCGATCACGACCTGTCCGTTCCGTCCGGTCAGCCGCTCGACAGGAACACGGCCAGCGGCAAGCTGCACGTCTTTCTCGACCGGTTCGTCAGCCTGACGCACGCCGTCGCCGTTCAAGTCGCGAAAGACCCTGGCCACCGCCTGTCCCTGGGTCGCCAGCCGATCGGATGTCATGCGGATTCCACCCGCGCGCGTCGGATCCGGACCAAGACTGAATGCCAGATTGAGCCCGCCTGCCAGCGAACCGTCACTGCCGGTCTCGACCGATGCCGTCAGCGCCAGTTTCTCAAACCGGCGGATATAGCCCATGCCAGCGCGCGCGCGTCGAAGCGGACGATCATAACCGATTTCCGCGCGCCAGTCATTGCGATGACGATCATCACCCTGACCGGCCGACCATTCCGCAACCAGCGTTGCGCTATCCAATCGCGATTCCGGCCTCAGCCGATACCGCGTTTCGCCCCGGAACCTGACATTTCCGATCCGGGCATTGGCAAGCAACGACGCCTCCATGACGCCAGGCGGATCAGGCCCGAATTTTCGTCGCTCGTCGCGCCAGCTCAATTCGCCCGTCAGCGACATCCTCCCGATGCTCGTCGAAACGCGCGCTGCCGAATCGAGACTGTCCGAGCCTGTTGACCGGCTTGTATATCGCGATTCCAGATGGACCGGCAGGAACGTGCGACCGAGTTTGAAACTATGGTCGAGCGAAAGGGTGTGGAGGCCTGTCACGTCGCGAAGAATCCGGTCAGAACGGAAATTGCCGAAGGCCTTGATGGTTTCGAGACTGAAATACGTGTCTTTGAACTCGCCCAATACCTGGGCCCGCAGCGATGCAGCGCCACCGCTGGTTTGCGACCCGGAAAACTCGGTCAAAGTTGGGCCAACTGCCCTGCGTAGCGCCAATTCCGCGTAATTCCGCCTGAGTCCGTCCTCCAAGACCAGGCTGTGCGCCAATGCCGCAACCGAAGTTTTCGCATTGAGCCCGCGCTCAAGCCCGAACGTCCCACGCCAGCCGGTCTGCCCGAAGTGCCCGCCGCCGCCAATTCCGATCAGGTCATGGCCATCCTGATAACCTCCAGCCCAATAATAGGTTTGTCTCGGTGGAATGCTGTCCAGTCCGACTGGAACATTGCGGGATTCTCTACGAATCTGGCCTTGAGGACCATAAAGGACAATTTCGAAGCGGTTCTGCCCGTAAAGCAGCGGCACATCGAGGAAATCATAGCGGCCGTCCGCGCGATTGTTTGCAAACATCAGCAATTGGCCGTTGCGATAAAGTTCGGCATCCCAACCGTTGGGCAATTCGCCCCGAAAATCGGTGCGGTCGAAATTATCTCGCCGTTCGACAGGACGATTTGTGATCATCCCACCGCGACCGGCGCTCGATTGCGCCACAAGCGGCGTCGAAAAGCCCGAAACATCACCCGCGGCAACCGTCGTCGCCCGCAAAGGCCCGAGGAGTTTCGCATCGGGATCGGTACGATAGGCCTGCACCCTCAGGCTTTCGGGAACACCCTTGCGGTTCGAGGACAGCCTCGCATTATAGGCAATCGGCCCAACTTCTCCAGCCATAAAGAGTTCAAAGGTCCTGTTGATTTGACCCGTGCCGCGGGTGCGATCCTTCAAACCGCCTAGGCTAACGACCGCATCAACGGATGGCATGCGCACTCCGTGGAATGGTACTTGTGCATGCGGAAGGCTTTTAAGGTCGAACGCAGCGATGTTCTGCACCTTGCTTGCGCGTCCGCGACGCTCCATCTGCGCCTCGACCGGCAATTTGGTCGTCGACTTTATGATGAGCAGCGCATTTCCCTGATCGGCCTGCAGGCTAATCCCGAGCCAGCTTCCAAGCCTGGCCGTCGCAACGCACCAGCCTTCCGGCGTGTCAAAAATGTCGTTGGTGTCTAGCTTGGAACTATTGTTCATGATTTGTACTATATTGGCTTCGCGATCGATCGTCAGAGTATGACGTTCATCAAACGCCCAGCCGGTTGCGCGGCGCAACTTCTTGTCGAGCCGTACTGGAATATCGAGCGCCATGATCATATCGGCAAGATCGACACAGGTTCCATCCGGAACCTGGTAGCCGCGCACACCATCGCCCAGCCTGTATTGGGCCAACCGGACATCGAACAATAGCGCATCATCTGCACTGGCCGTCCAACGCGCCTGTGCGTGCGTGCTCCCGGCCTGGCCAAGCCCAAACAACGCAGCCGCGCCCAACAGGACGCGGCCGACCAAGGTGGAAAGGCGCTTCATCGATTTTCCGGACTGGCTCCAGCCGGCCCTAGCGGATGACTGCTTCAAGCGAGGCGATCATGCCACCGCCTGCGTCATTGTCTTCAAGATATTCGATCTTCACCGGCCCGGGCAAGCTCGTTGCCTGCTCTTCCGAAATGGGCAGTGTCACTTCGCGTTGCGCCACTTCAGCATAGACGGCGATCCCGCGCACTTCGAATACCGGTTTGCTCACACCCGGCTTGGTGATGCGAATTCGGCCATAAACCGAACGCGTCCCGCTGCGGGAGAGGGTTAAGGAGAGCACTGGGCCATTCTTGTCACGCCCAATCGTGGGATTCGCGATGGCGGCCGTCGCAACCAGGCTGCCCTGGCGAACAATGATCGGGATCGTCACTCCGTAGATGGGGGTCAGTGCGATTGATACGCCCTCCTTTGCGCTCGGCGTGGGCGTAACGGGCTTTGCATCGGGAATCGCACGAAACAGCATATGGGCCCGGTACTCGCCATCAGGCAGTCCCTGAGGCGCGCGAACACCAATCCGGATTGATTGTGGCTGGTTCGGTGGGAGCACGACCTTGCGCGGCGCATAGCTGATCATGCCCAGTGTCGTCGTGTCATGCGAATCCGCATTGGCCGGATCAACGTCTTCAAGCGACCCGTCGGGGAGCATGCGGCGCAGTTCGAGCGAGATCCGGTAGGTCGCCGGCTCGTTGCCGATATTGTTGAGAATGACTTCGGTGCCACGCGATCCGTCAAGGATCACGCGCGTCGGGGCAACCAGAAGATCCCCCGCAGCAGAGACAGGTCCCGAAAAAAGTGCGGACAGCCCGGCGAACCAGGCAAGGGCACGGCGGCCCGGCAAAACGGCCATCAATCTGTCTCCAAGCCCAACGGTCCCCACGACCTGGTGTCGAATGATCATGCCCTGATTTGGTTTACATTCCGCTAACCACGCTTGCGGCGCAGGCAAAAAAGAGCCCGCCGGCACGATGAGGTGCCGGCGGGCCGATTGGCCTTGGTCAGCAAGGCTTATTGGTAGTTGACGGTCGCTGTGAAGGTGCCCGTGTAATCGCCGTCTTGCTGGTTTGCCGCAACTGAAAGCGTGCCGCCGACGGTGAAGGCGCCGGCATTGGCAACAAGCGGTACAGTCGCCGCGCTGGAAACCAGCGAAGCCGACATCGTGGTAAGCAGCGCATTGGTCAGCGTAACGGAAGCGGGGACCGAGATCGTCGCGACCTGGCCAGTCGTACCGCCGATCGTGAAGCCGGCGGCCGTCGTCGTGCCGGTGCAGACAAGGCCCGCGCCGCAAGTGACAACACCAGCCGTCGAAACGGCAACGGTCGACGCGGCGGCACCGGTCACAATCACACCGAACTGAAGGTCGGATGTGTTGATCACGGTAAGCTGGCGCAGGATCTTGGCGCGCGCTGTGGCGTTGGCGGTGGCAGCATTGGCCGCTGTCGCGCCGAGGCCGATGGCAGCCAGCGTTGTGGTGGCAACAATGGCCTTGAGCATCTGATTTTTCATCGAAATAGTCCCCTAAAGAAATTCGCGTTTCGGTCGTTCATGAATGGAAAAACATCCATTCCGAAAATCGCCGTACAGTGGGAGGTTTTCACAATTTGCTGCCTTGCGTGGTTAACCGACCGGTAACACAACGCAAAAGATCGGAAATATTGGCTATTCGTAGTCAGCCGTGATCGGGATACGCCCGCGGAAGTCTCCGGCTGCTTCGTCCCGCACGGTCAACCGGCCGCCAAAGGTAAAAACCAGCCGACCATCCTGACCGATCATCGGATGCGGGGGCAGGTCGCTACGAATCTGGGTCACATCGGCAACCGCGCCCAGATTTGAGTTCAACATGATCGAACCCGGCAAATCGACGACAATCCTGGCAAACGGCTCGCCAGTAATGGTGACCGTCCCGACAAGGGCAGGGCCGCCAAGTGAAATCAGCCCGATCAACTGTCGGCGCCCTGTCCTGGCATCAATCGTGATGCTGCCAGCCCCGCGATTTGTGTGAACCGCCGTGCTGAAATCGAGAGTTGCATCAATCGATACAGTCAACGGACGCAGAGGCACTTTGGCCGCGGATGGCGCCGATTCGCACAATTGGCAGGCCTGTGCTGCCGCGGTCGATCCCGACAGCGAAAGTGCGAAAGCCAGCATGGCTGATATGAGCGTCCCCACGTTCATCATGCTGAATCTAATCTTAAACTTTCAATATGTTCTTAACTGCTCCATGATTGATGTCCGCGCACACCCTCTCGCGGCAAAACGAAAGCCAGTAGTGTCTGCACCAATTGCCCGCATCAATGCCATCGGAACGGCAACTCCCGACCATGACATCCACCAAGCCTTTATCGACTGGGCCAACCGACGGGTCACCGACCCGCGTGAGGCCGGCCTGTTTTCCCGTATGGCCGCGCGTTCGGGAATTGCGCATCGCTACTCTGTCCTGCCAATAGGTGCCGACGGTGGATCTCCGGTTGCTCCGGGGGGATTTTACGCCGACGATATTCTTCCTCCCACATCCGCGCGAATGACGCTTTATGGGGACCACGCGCCCAACCTTGCGCTTGATGCGATCCGACAGCTGGAATCCCTCGATGAAATCAGCCATCTGGTCGTTGCAAGCTGTACCGGATTTACGGCGCCGGGGATTGACCAGATCATTGCAGACCGGCTGGGGCTTTCGCCGTCCGTCGAGCGGTTGCTGGTCGGGTTCATGGGCTGTTACGCGGCGATAACGGCGCTCAGGAGTGCTCGCCACATTGTGCGTTCGGATCCAAAAGCGCGTGTTCTGGTAGTCACTGTCGAACTATCGTCGCTTCATCTTCAGCCCGAATCCGCGATCGAACCCTTGCTGGCGATGCTGCAGTTTGGTGATGGCGCTGCGGCTGCGCTTGTGACTTCAGAAGGCCCCGGTTTGGCCATTGATCCGCCATTTGCCGCGACATTGCCTGATTCGGCGAACCTTATCCGTTGGAGTATCGGCGATCAGGGCTTTGCCATGCACCTGTCAGGAGAGGTGCCGGCACGTATTTCCGAGGCGCTGCGCGATCCGGGGTTCCGGCGGGTCTTGACGGGAGGAGTTGAAGCGCAGGAGATCGATGCCTGGGCGGTGCATGCCGGCGGGCGTTCGATCCTCGACGCGGTTGCGCACGCGCTCGGCCTGAATGACGAATTGCTGACGATCTCGCGCGGCGTGCTGCATGAATATGGCAACATGTCCTCATCTACGCTGATGTTCGCGCTGGCCGGGTTCATGAATCTTAGCCCCGCGCGCGGTGTTGCCCTCGCTTTTGGACCTGGCCTTGCTGCCGAAGGCTTCGGCTTTCATGGCGTCAGTTGAAATGCTGAAGTCTCGCTCGCATGCCGATGAAATGATGGACGACCCCGCGCTCGCCCTGTCGACCTATTCTGCGGTGCTCCACGACCTCGCGCAGGTAAACACAATCACGCTCGCGCGCCGTCCTACCCTGCGCTTCCTTGATCGTGCGCTAGGCAGCGCAAAGCGGTTCCGCCTGCTTGATGTCGGGTTCGGCGATGGAGATATGCTGCGAGCGATCGCGCGCTGGGCTGCAAAACGCGGCGTCGATACCGAACTGGTAGGGATCGACCTAAATCCCAGGAGCGAAACTGTTGCTCGCGCTGCAACGTCAGATTCGATGCCGATCGACTGGCGCACCGGAGACTATAGCGATTTAGCCTACGAGCCTTGGGATTTCATCGTCTCCAGCCTGGTCGTGCATCACATGACACTTGGACAACTGATCGGCTTCCTGCGTTTTATGGAAGCGCACGCACAACGCGGATGGTTCGTGAATGACCTGCATCGCCATAGCTTTGCCTATACCGGCTTTCCATTGCTGGCTTGGCTCATGCGCTGGCACCCGATTGTGCGTCATGACGGCCGATTGTCGATTGCGCGATCCTATCGTCCCGCCGAGTGGCCGACGATACTCGCACAAGCAGACATTTCGAGCGCAAGAATTTTCCGTACCTTTCCTTTCCGGCTATGCGTCGAATCGATCCGCTGATCGCCGGGGGCGGTCCGGCGGGCGCTGCCGCTGCGATCATGCTTGCCCAGACTGGTGCCAGGCCGGTCGTGCTCGAACGCCAGCGCGAGACGGGCGATGCGCTTTGCGGCGGCTTTTTGAGCTGGCGCACCCTTCAGACTCTCGAAACGCTAGGCATAGGCGCGATTGGCGGGCACCGGATTGACCGATTGCGCCTATTTGCGGGAAACAGTTTTGGCGAAGCCTTGTTACCCCATCCGGCAATGGGCGTGTCCCGCCACCGACTTGATTCACTGTTGCTTGCACGGGCCGAAAGTCTGGGCGCAGGCGTTGAGCGCGGGGTGACCGTGCGCGGATGGTCGGAAGGCCGGATCGAGACCGGAGACGGGGCAACGCTTACCCCCGAAACACTGTTTCTTGCGACCGGTAAACATGATTTGCGCGGGATTGGCCGTTCTCGCGTCGCTTTGGAGAACCAGACGATCGGTATTCGCGTCCGGTTGTCGGCGCATCCTGCCCTTGAGGCGTTGGCCGGAAACTCCATTGAATTGCATCTTTTCGATCAGGGCTATTGCGGGCTGGAACTTCAGGAAGGCGGGCGCGGAAATCTGTGTCTTGCGGTGCGTAAATCACGCCTCACCTTGGCAGGTGGCGATCCTGACCGGTTGTTGGCGCAATGGGCTGCACAAAGCCCGGCTTTTGCTGAAAGGCTGGCATTTCGCGCCAGCGGCCCGGAAGCTATCGGCGCGGTTCCCTATGGCTGGATCGCACGTCATGCCGTACCGGGAGTCTTTCGCTTGGGCGATCAGGCGGCGGTGATTCCCTCACTCGCTGGCGAAGGCAACGGGATTGCAATGGCCAGCGGTATCATGGCCGCCCAGGGCTGGCTGGCCGGTGAAACGCCCCAAGCCTTCCAATCGCGACTTGCGGATGCAACGTCGCGCCCCGTGGCCATCGCCCGCTGGCTTTGGCATTGGGGAGAACAGCCCGCCAGCGCCCGATTGCTGACGCAGGGAGTCCGCATCCTGCCCTGGCTGGCAAGCCGTTTTGCCGAATGGACGCGGATTCGCCATTGATTGCGGCGAAATCCCTCCCCACATTGGCACCATGGAACGACTCGATCTTAGCGAAACCGAATGGCGTGCGCGCCTGACTCCCGAACAATATGCCGTGCTGCGCGAAGCCGGCACCGAGCGCGCCTTTGCCGGGAATCTGAACTATAACAAGGCATCCGGTCGCTACGACTGCATGGGCTGCGGCAATCCTTTGTTCGAAAGTGATCGCAAGTTTGATTCGGGCTCCGGCTGGCCGAGTTTCACGGCACCTGTCAGCCCCGATGCCGTCGTCGAGCATCGCGACATCAGCCACGGGATGGTCCGGGTAGAAGTGCGATGTGCGAAATGCGATGGCCATTTGGGCCATGTCTTTCCAGACGGCCCGCGCGAAGACACAGGCCTGCGCTATTGCATGAACAGCGTTGCGCTGGATTTCATAGGCGACGAAAAGGCCTGACTCTTGCGGGGGCGACTCGCACCCCCTATCATCGTTGACCAATGGCTAGCCGTAAAACCGCCAAATCTCCAAGACCCTGGTATGTAAGGGTGGTTCGCTACAGTTTCTTTGCCGGACTGGCAGGGCTCTTTGCGCTTATCGTTGCCGTCTCCGTTGCTTGGTCGACATTGCCATCTTACGAAGAGTTGAAGCAATCGCCCAACGGACAGATGATCCGGGTGCACGCGGCCGATGGCACTGTCATTATTTCTCTGGGCCCCAGCTTCGGTGCATGGCTTCCCTATCGCGCAATTCCGAGAGTGATGACTGACGCCATGGTGTCGGTCGAAGATCGACGGTACCGCATGCACCCCGGCGTCGATCCGCTTGGCATTGCCCGCTCCTTTATTGTCCGCTTTCAAAAAGGG
>JANNLW010000469.1:0-1108 GCA_031397145.1 Sphingomonadales bacterium
CGTCGCAGCTCATTTCGGCGGCGCGCAGCGCGGCGCCGGTATCGGTTGTGAAGAAAGGATTGCCGGTGCCAGCGGCAAAGATCACCACCCTGCCCTTTTCAAGGTGGCGACTGGCACGACGGCGGATATAGGGTTCGCACACCGTGGCCATCGGGATCGCGGACTGGACCCGGGTTTCAAGGCCAATTGCCTCGAGCGCACCCTGCATGGCCAGCGCGTTCATCACCGTCGCCAGCATCCCCATATAGTCCGCAGTTGTGCGATCCATGCCCTTGGCAGCCCCCGCCATGCCGCGGAAAATATTGCCGCCTCCGATCACGAGGCAAAGCTCAAACCCGGCATCGCGCGCGGCTTTGACCTCACCTGCCATGCGCGCGACCGTTTCTGGGTCAATGCCGTATTGGCGATCGCCCATAAGCGCTTCGCCGGAAAGCTTCAGCAGGATGCGTTTGAAGCGGGGGCGGGCCATGCGCGCAGGTCTCTTTCAGGTCAACGGGAAGGAATGGCGCGCACCCTAGTATGGGCGCGCGCCCTTGCCAAGCGCGGCTTAAACGCCCGCAGCAGCGGCAACTTCTGCGGCGAAATCGCTTTCCTTTTTCTCGATGCCCTCGCCGAGCTGGAAGCGGACATAGTCCTTCAGCACGATCGACGTGCCAGCATCCTTCGCAGCAGAGGCCACAACGTCAGATATCCGCGTCTTGCCGTCCATGACGAACAGCTGGTTGAGCAGCGCATTTTCCTTCACGAACTTGGCCACCGCGCCCTCGACCATCTTGGCAACGACTTCGGCCGACTTGCCCGATTCGGTTGCCTTTTCCTGTGCGATTGCGCGCTCGCGCTCGATCACGTCGGAATTGATGCCGCTCTCATCAAGTGCCAATGGAAATGCAGCAGCAACATGCATGGCAAGCTGCTTGCCCAGCGCTTCGAGCTTTTCGGTCGGTGCCGAACTTTCAAGCGCGACCAGAACACCGATCTTGCCGAGTCCAGGAGCCGCCGCATTGTGAACATAGGACACAATTGCGCCTTGGCTGACACTCAGGCGACGGGCGCGACGCAGCGTCTGGTTTTCGCCAATCGTGGCGATGTTCGCGGTCAACACGTCGGC
>JANNLW010000102.1:0-1290 GCA_031397145.1 Sphingomonadales bacterium
GCGGCAGGGAAGATGCTGGCTGGATTTTCAGAGGAAATGACGGCGCGTGAAGCGGATCTCAAGGCCTTCATGTATGACCGGCTCTATTATCATCCCTTGCAAATAGAGGTCGCAGGTTTGGCTCGCCAGATTGTCGCTGGCCTGGTTGATGTCTATACCAATGATCCAGCGACCCTGCCCCCCGACTGGCTGGCCAGCCTCCCCGAACCGCAGCCGGAGCGCGCGCGCCACGTCGCCGATTTCATTGCTGGCATGACCGATCGTTATGCCATCACCTGCTATCGCACCCTGGTTCAGGACATTGAATTGCCCGAGGGTTTCTAGCTGGACCGGCTGTCGACAATAATGGTCATCGCCCTAACCTTAACGACTTGCTGCAATATCGGTAAGTAGAGTTGCCATTGGGCCGATCCTGCATCGGTCTCAATGTTTGGGAGAGGCAAGATGAGTGGACTGGCAGATTTTGGAGTTCGATTGCTGCATGTTTTGCTGGGCGAAACCAAGACCAGCGATTTTCTTGTCAACAGGCTCGTCAATGCCGGACGTTCGCGCCCGCATCCCTGGAGTACGCTGAGTCTTTACACAAGTTGGAGCAGCCTCACGGATCGCGGCTATTATGCACGCTTGTTACCTGCGGATTCGGATTTTCCCTTGGCCGAACAGATCGGTACGCGCCGCCCCCCCGTTGCTCCATTGGTTCAGCTCTTCAAAGCCGTCGGCAATCAGCGTCTTTGCCCAAAATCCACCTGCCTCTTTCCAGCGTTCGCCCAATATCTGACCGATGGTTTCATTCGTACGAAAATTGACAGCGACAACGAGCCCAATTCGTTGCGAAAGGAGACAACCACCAACCACGATATCGATCTCAGTCCCCTTTACGGCCGTACTCCGGAGCACACCCGAATCCTCAGGCTCAATACCGACGTCCCGGGGCAGAAGGGGAGATTGAAATCGCAGATGATTGGCGATCAGGAATACTCCCCTTGGCTTTTCAAGCGCGACGGCAGCGACTTTAACGGTGAATTTGAAAAACTCGACAAGCCGATGGCCCTGAGCCACGCGACACCTGCGGCGAAGCTGACCCTGTTTGCTGCGGGCGGAGATCGGGTCAATGCCGCGCCACAAACGGCGATGATGAACACCTTGTTCCTGCGCGAACATAATCGCCTCGCCGGGTTGATCGAGGCGGCGCATCCTGATTGGCATGATGAACAGGTGTTTCAAACGGCCCGCAACACCGTGATCATCATTTTCATGAAGATCGTGGTCGAGGAATATATCAACCATATC
>JANNLW010000103.1:0-11750 GCA_031397145.1 Sphingomonadales bacterium
TTGGCCTCGAGACGGTTGTAAATGAAGGGCTTGAAAAGCTCGAGGGCCATCTTCTTGGGCAGTCCGCACTGATGGAGCTTGAGCTCCGGACCGACGACGATGACCGAACGACCGGAGTAGTCAACGCGCTTTCCGAGCAGGTTCTGGCGGAACCGGCCCTGCTTACCCTTGAGGGTGTCAGAGAGCGACTTCAATGGGCGGTTGTTCGACCCCTTCAGCACGCGGCCACGACGGCCGTTGTCAAAGAGAGCGTCTACCGCTTCCTGAAGCATGCGCTTTTCGTTGCGGACGATGATGTCCGGTGCGCGCAATTCCATAAGGCGCTTAAGACGGTTGTTGCGATTGATCACGCGGCGATAGAGATCGTTGAGATCGGATGTCGCGAAACGGCCGCCGTCGAGCGGCACCAGCGGGCGCAGTTCGGGCGGAATGACCGGGATCACCTCGAGAATCATCCATTCGGGACGGTTGCCCGATTCGATGAAGCTCTCGACCACCTTCAGTCGCTTGATGATCTTCTTGGGCTTGAGTTCCGACTTGGTCGTCGCCAGCTCTTCGAGCAAAGCTTCCTTTTCACCAACAAGATCCAGTTCCTCGAGCATGCGACGAACGGCCTCGGCGCCGATACCGGCCGAAAATGCGTCTTCGCCGAACTCATCCTGTGCATCGAGCAGTTCGTCTTCTGTCAGAAGCTGATATTTCTCCAGTGTCGTCAGGCCGGGTTCGACGACGATATAGGCTTCGAAATAGAGGACCCGCTCAAGCTGCTTCAACTGCATATCGAGCAGCAGGCCGATGCGGCTCGGCAGCGACTTCAGGAACCAGATATGGGCAACCGGCGCGGCGAGCTCGATATGGCCCATCCGCTCGCGACGGACCTTGGAGACCGTGACCTCGACACCGCATTTTTCGCAGACGATGCCTTTGTACTTCATCCGCTTGTATTTGCCGCACAGGCATTCGTAATCCTTGATCGGGCCGAAGATGCGCGCACAGAACAGGCCATCACGCTCAGGCTTGAACGTGCGGTAATTGATGGTTTCCGGCTTCTTGATCTCGCCGAAAGACCAGGAACGGATGCGCTCTGGCGAGGCAATTCCGATCTGGATCTGGTCAAACGTCTCCGGCTTGGCGATCGGATTGGCGAAATTGGTCAGTTCGTTCATTTCTTGCTCCAGGTCCCCTCCCGCAACGGGAAAGGTTTGGGTTGAATTTCAATTCGCGGTCAGCGTTCGATCACTCGGCTGCGATGGCCAAGCCTTCTCCTTCGGCATCCTTGTCAGTGAAACTCGTCAGATCGACATTGAGGCCGAGTGAGCGCATTTCCTTCACAAGCACGTTGAAGCTTTCCGGGATACCAGCCTCGAACGTATCATCGCCCTTGACGATCGCTTCGTAGACCTTGGTGCGGCCGACGACATCGTCGGACTTCACCGTCAGCATTTCCTGAAGCGTATAGGCCGCGCCATAGGCCTGAAGCGCCCAGACCTCCATTTCGCCGAAACGCTGTCCGCCGAACTGGGCCTTTCCGCCCAGCGGCTGCTGGGTGACAAGGCTATATGGCCCGATCGACCGTGCGTGGATCTTGTCATCCACGAGATGGTGCAGCTTGAGCATATAGATATACCCAACCGTTACCTGGCGATCGAATGCCTCGCCCGAACGACCGTCGAACAGCGTCACCTGACCCGAAGTATCAAGCCCTGCCATTGTCAGCATGTCAGATACGTCGGCTTCGCGCGCACCGTCAAAGACTGGCGTTGCCATCGGAACACCATTTTTCAGAAGACCAGCAAGTTCAACGATGTCTTCATCGCTGCGTCCTTCGAGTTCGGCAGTATATTTGGAACCGTAGATGGTGTTCAGACGTTCACGCACGGCCGTTGGTGGCTTACCCGCAGCCGATCCGCCAGATTCATGCCAGGCTTCGAGCAATTCCGTGATCTGCTTGCCAAGACCACGTGCGGCCCAGCCCAGATGGGTTTCGAAAATCTGCCCGACGTTCATGCGACTTGGCACGCCTAGCGGGTTCAGGACGATATCGACCGGTGTGCCGTCCTCGAGGAATGGCATGTCTTCGGCAGGCAGGATGCGCGAAATGACGCCCTTGTTGCCATGTCGGCCCGCCATCTTGTCGCCCGGCTGGAGCTTGCGCTTCACGGCGACGAAGACCTTGACCATCTTGAGCACGCCCGGTGCCAGATCGTCACCACGCTCAACCTTTTCGACGCGATCTTCATACTTGGCGTTGATCAGCTTGACCGCTTCGTCATACTGGCCCTTGACCGCTTCGAGATCAGCCTGACGCGCATCGTCCTGCACTGCGATCTTCCACCATTCAAAGCTTTCGACTTCGGATAGCGATTCTTCGTCAATCGTCGCGCCCTTCTTGATCGCCTTGGGCGATGCCGTGGCAACCTGGCCGATCAGCATTTCCTTGAGGCGCGAGTAGGTCGCACGGTTGAGGATGCTGCGTTCATCGTCGCGATCCTTGCCGAGCCGTTCCTTTTCTTCGGCCTGAATGGCGCGGGTACGATCATCAATGTCAATGCCATGACGGTTGAACACGCGAACTTCCACGACTGTGCCGGCGACACCGGGGGGCAGACGAAGCGAGGTATCGCGGACGTCCGATGCCTTTTCACCAAAGATCGCTCGGAGAAGCTTTTCTTCAGGTGTCATCGGTGATTCACCCTTGGGCGTAATCTTGCCGCAAAGGATATCGCCTGGCTCAACCTCGGCACCGATATAGACGATTCCAGCTTCGTCGAGGTTGCGAAGTGCTTCTTCACCCACGTTTGGAATGTCGCGGGTAATGTCTTCCGGCCCAAGCTTGGTATCGCGGGCCATGACTTCGAATTCCTCTATATGGATCGAGGTGAAAACATCGTCCTTCACGATGCGTTCGCTGATCAGGATCGAATCTTCGTAGTTGTAACCGTTCCAAGGCATGAACGCGACGAGCGTGTTTCGGCCCAGCGCCAGTTCTCCCAGTTCCGTGGAAGGACCATCGGCGATGATCTGGCCCGGCGTGATAACGTCATTGACTTTCACCAGAGGCCGCTGGTTGATACAGGTGTTCTGGTTCGAACGCTGGAACTTGTGCAGCGTATAGATGTCTACGCCCGATTGGCCGGCTTCTACCGCGCCTGTTGCCCGGATCACGATACGGGTCGCGTCGACCTGATCGACGATCCCGCCACGAACGGCCGCGATAGCCGCGCCCGAGTCACGAGCAACCGTCTCTTCCATACCGGTGCCGACAAACGGCGCTTCGGCACGAACGAGCGGAACAGCCTGGCGCTGCATGTTCGATCCCATCAGAGCGCGGTTGGCGTCATCGTTTTCCAGGAACGGGATAAGCGAGGCCGCCACCGAAACAAGCTGCTTTGGCGAAACGTCCATCAGCGTGATCTGGTCACGCGGGGCAATCAGGAATTCGCCAGCTTCGCGTGACGAAATGACGTCTTCTGCAAAGCTGCCATCCTTGGTCAGTTCGGCGTTGGCCTGCGCAACCGTGTGCTTGGCTTCTTCCATAGCTGACAGATAGACGACGTCATTCGTCACCTTATGGTCGATGACCTTGCGATACGGCGTTTCGATAAAGCCGTACTTGTTCACCCGGCTGAACGAGGCGAGAGAATTGATCAGGCCGATATTTGGACCTTCCGGCGTTTCGATCGGGCAGATACGGCCATAATGTGTCGGGTGAACGTCGCGAACTTCGAAGCCTGCGCGTTCGCGGGTCAGGCCGCCTGGCCCAAGCGCCGAGACGCGACGCTTGTGCGTCACTTCGGACAACGGGTTGGTCTGGTCCATGAACTGCGACAGTTGCGACGAGCCGAAGAATTCGCGCACAGCGGCCACTGCAGGTTTCGCATTGATCATGTCGTTGGGCATGACGGTCGAGACATCGACCGAGGACATGCGCTCTTTCACGGCGCGCTCCATGCGAAGCAGGCCGACGCGATACTGGTTCTCGAGAAGTTCGCCCACCGAACGAACGCGGCGATTACCGAGATTATCGATATCGTCGATATCGCCCTTGCCGTCCTTCAGGTCGACCAGTGTTTTGACGACGGCGAGGATATCCTCGATGCGCAGGGTCGTATGATCGTCCGGTGCATCGAGTTGGAGACGCATGTTGATCTTCACGCGACCGACGGCCGAAAGGTCATAACGCTCCGGATCGAAGAACAATCCGCCGAACAGGGCTTCGGCGGTTTCCCGCGTCGGCGGTTCGCCAGGGCGCATCACGCGATAAATCGCATCGAGGGCCATGTCGCGGTCTTCCGACTTGTCGACCTTGAGCGTGTTACGGATCCACGGACCCGTGTTGATGTGATCGATGTCGAGCAGTTCGATGGTGTCGACGCCAGCCTTGTCGAGCTTTTCGAGATTTTCGGCCGACACTTCCTCGCCGGCTTCGATATAGATTTCGCCGGTTGCTTCATTGATCAGGTCGAGCGCTGAATAGCGGCCAAAGATTTCCTCGGTCGGGATGAGCAGTTCGACCAACCCTTCCTTTTCGGCCTTGTTCGCAGCGCGAGGCGAAACTTTCTGGCCAGCCGCAAACACGACTTCGCCGGACTTTCCATCGACAACGTCGAACATCGGCTTCTGGTTGCGCCAGTTCTCCGCAACATAAGGCACCTTCCAGCCGCCCTCGCCACGGACATAGATGACCGTGTTGTAGAAATGGTGGAGAATTTCCTCCGGTCCGAGGCCGAGTGCGAGCAAGAGCGCCGTCACGGGCAGCTTGCGCTTGCGATCGATCCGGACGTTCACAACGTCCTTGGCATCGAACTCGAAATCGAGCCACGAGCCACGATACGGTATCACGCGGGCGGCAAAAAGATATTTGCCCGAAGCATGGGTCTTGCCGCGGTCATGGTCGAACAGCACACCCGGCGAACGGTGCATCTGCGAAACGATGACGCGCTCGGTACCATTGATGATAAACGTGCCGTTGTGCGTCATGAGCGGCATATCGCCCATGTAGACGTCCTGCTCCTTGATATCGAGAACGGAGCGCGTTTCGGTTTCGGAATCGACCTCGAAAACAATAAGGCGCAGCGTCACTTTCATCGGTGCTGCATAGGTAATCCCGCGCTGGCGGCATTCCTCGGTGTCAAACTTGGGGTCTTCCAACTCGTAATGGACGAAGTCCAATTCGGCAGTACCGGCAAAATCGCGGATCGGGAACACGCTGCGCAGCGTCTTTTCGAGACCGGAAACATAGCCGATCGAAGCATCAGAGCGCAGGAACTGTTCGTAGGATTCGCGCTGAACCTGAATAAGGTCAGGCATTTGCGTCACTTCGTGAATGTTGCCGAAAACCTTGCGGATGCGCTTCTTTGCGACCGCAATTGTTGCGTCCGCCTTCGCTGCTTGCTTCGCCATGTAAATTTCTCGCCTTTGCCTTAAAATCGGGCGCGCAAAACGGCGAAAAGCCGCAAGACTCCGTGTACGGAATCCGCAGCTTTTCGCGTCGTTGTGAACCCCTTGCCCTTCAATTCGCTCGATGCACTGCGCGACGGCACATCATTTCCCGAAGGATTCGGGTGGAACCGCTATAAGGATTGGACAAACGCCTGTCAAATGGCCCCCAGGGTCTCGAAGCCAAGAGACACAGTTTTATGTTACGACAAAGCCGAGCCTGCGTGACAAGGCAGCCGCAATACTCGCGCGAGCCCACGACGAGATCTCCTTGCGATCAGCAAGCAAACCTGGATCATAGGGCTCAAGGAAATGGACACCGACCTCATAGGTTCCGTCGCGCGAGAAAGCGCGCCATGCGCTTTCCCATCCTGTTTCCGTGCCAATCCAGGCGATGTCGGGACCAACGCGTCCAAAATCGAGGAGTACCGGCTGGATCAACAACTCCTTGGGCGGTGGTGCAAGGGTTGCAAAAAGGGATGGCTTGAATGGTAAAAGGCCTCGCCCGTCGGACGTTGTTCCTTCGGCGAAGAGCGCGACCGACCAATTGACCGTGATCGCTTCGCGCAATTCGGCGACTTGGCTTGCCACATTCAACTTGTCTGTGCGTGAAACAAAAATCGTCCGGTTGATGGCAGCAAGCCACCCGATGAGCGGCCAGCTGCGAACACCATCCTGCGCGACGAAAGCGGTGCCCGTAATTCCTCCCAGAATGGGCACATCGATCCAGGACAAATGGTTGGCCACGTAGAAGACATCTTTGCGTATCGGCGTTCCGTAGACCTTGACCCGCACACCCAGCGCCCGCGTCGTTGCCCGGAGAAACAGGCGTGGCCAGGGTGACGGAAGCCCGAGGAGGCGCCAAAGTAGGTGCAATGGCAAAACCAAAGCCAACGCCATTCCGATCCCCACGGCGCGAAACGCGCAACGAAGATAAACGATCGGGTCTTTCTTGGGGATGGCAATGGAAAGAGTGGCCATAATCGTCGGTTCCAAGCTGCAAGTAACAAAGGCTTGACGGGTATCAAACCCTATTGCCGTCGACATGTTACGCCACCGTGACGTGCGTTTTCGCAGATGCGTTTAAAACCCCAGTTTATTCGGGAGCAATCCGGAGGTGCCTGCGAGCAACCCTCATACTTCGCTCCTCAAACCCGCTTTCGCTTGCTCACCCGTTTCGCTAATGCCGACCATCAGTGGCGCACAGCGTGGGAGAGTATAATGACAGATGAGGGTTTGTTTATCGGCATGGGCGGCGGGCAGCGGCAAATCCTCAATCTCAAGCGCGCCAACCGCCACGGGCTGATCGCGGGTGCGACCGGCACCGGCAAGACCGTGACGCTCCAGAATATCGTCGAAGGATTTTCGGCTGTCGGCGTACCCTGCTTTGTTGCCGATGTGAAAGGTGATCTTTCCGGCCTGTGCATGGCCGGTTCGCCGACCAGCAAGACGCACGAGATTTTCGCCGCCCGCGCCACCGAGATCGGGCAGGCCGATTGGGCCTACAAAGATAACCCCGTCCAGTTCTGGGATCTGTTCGGCGAGCAGGGCCATCCGATACGCACCACCGTTTCGGAAATGGGGCCTTTGCTGCTTTCCCGCCTGATGGACCTCAACGAAGTCCAGGAAGGCGTGCTGACGATCGCCTTTCACGTGGCAGACAAGGACGGGTTGCTGCTGCTCGACCTGGACGATCTGCAGGCGATGCTCGTCAGTTGCGGCAATCGCGCCGATGAGCTGATGCTAACCTATGGCAATATTTCCAAGGCGAGCGTTGGCACGATCCAGCGTTCGTTGCTCCAGTTGCGCTCGCAAGGCGGGGACCATTTCTTCGGGGAACCGGCACTCGACCTCGACGACTTCATTGCCTGCGACGAAAGCGGCCGCGGTATCGTCAATATTCTCGCTGCCGACAAGCTGATGTCCAGCCCGAAACTCTATTCAACATTCCTGCTTTGGCTATTGTCCGAACTGTTCGAAACGTTGCCCGAGATTGGAGATCCCGAGAAACCCAAACTCTGCTTCTTTTTCGATGAAGCCCATTTGCTGTTCAATGACGCGCCAAAGGCGTTGTTGGAAAAGATCGAGCAGGTCGTCCGGCTTATCCGTTCCAAGGGTGTCGGCGTCTATTTCATCACGCAGAACCCGATCGACATTCCCGACACGGTTGCCGCGCAATTGTCCAACCGCGTCCAGCATGCCCTGCGCGCTTTCACGCCGCGCGACCAGGCGGCGGTCAAGTCAGCGGCCGAGACGTTTCGCGCCAATCCCGATGTCGACGTGGCGACCGCAATCACCGAGTTGAAAGTGGGCGAGGCTCTCGTGTCGCTTCTCCAGCCCGACGGGGCACCCTCTCCTGTCGAGCGCACTCTGATCAAGGCCCCGGCCTCGCGGGTTGGCCCGGCAACGCCCCAAGAGCGGGGTGTAATGATCCAGACCGACGCCATCGGAGCGAAATATGATGCGCTGATTGATCGTGAATCGGCTGAGGAAATCCTTGTCTCAAAGCAAGCGGAGGCGAGCGCTGCTGCTGCAGCCCAATCGGCGCAGGCGGAAGCCGACAAGCAGGCTGCAATCGCAATAAAGGAAGCGGCCCGCCAGCAAGTGATCCTCGACCGCGAAGCCGCTCGTCAGGCTAAGGAAGCCGAGCGCGCTGCCACGATCAAGGCCCGTGAAGATGCCAAGCCGAGCTTTGCCGAGAAGATGGTCGAATCCGCGGCCCGGTCGGCCGCCACATCGGTTGGCCGCAAGATCGCCGGACAGGTTGGCGGGCAATTGCTCCGCGGCCTTCTGGGCGGGTTGTTCAAAGGTCGATGACAGTGCCGACCCTTCCGTCTGAAATCGCTGCTGCTCTTGTCGATCCCAAAGCCTATGGCGAATGGGACGGGCTTCATGCCAAATTCGCCTGGGCACGCGCGACCATGCCGTTGGGCGTCGCCGAGAATGAACGGTTCAATCCCTTCTGGGCCGTGACGCGCCATGCCGACATACTCGAGATCAGCAAGAACAACGCGCGCTTCGCCAGCGCCGTCCGCTCCCCCACACTCGTCGATCGCGACGGCGAAATGATCGTCAAGGCGATCACACCGAACAATGACGGCCACCTGATCCGCTCGCTGGTCCAGATGGATGCGCCCGATCACATGAAATACCGGCTTCTGACGCAAAGCTGGTTCATGCCCAAGAACTTGCGCACCATTGAGGATCGCATTCGCGAGATCGCACGCGACACGGTCGACAAGATGCTCGCGATGGGCACCGAGTGCGATTTCGCCAAGGATGTGGCGGCGGGATATCCGCTCCATGTCGTTATGAGTATCCTCGGGGTACCGCCCGAAGACGAACCACGGATGCTGATGCTCACCCAGCAGTTGTTCGGCCCGACAGATCCGGAGATCAACCGTGCGCGCGAAGCGATCACGAGTCCTGAACAGGCTATCCAGATGTTGCAGTTTGTCATTGCAGATTTCGAGAACTATTTTTCCGCTATCACGGCCGACCGAAGGGCAAACCCCCAAGACGATCTTGCGACGGTTATCGCGAACGGTGTGGTGAACGGAGCTCCAATCCCTGATCGCGAGGCCAATGGATATTATATGATCGTGGCCACCGCCGGGCACGACACGACGTCCGCATCAACCTGCGGCGCGATCATGGAATTGGCGAAGAACCCGGCACTGTTCGCACGTTATCGCGACGGTACAAACGATATGGCGGGCTTGATCGAAGAGGCGATTCGCTGGACCACGCCCGTCCAGCACTTCCTGCGCACCGCAACTGAAGATTGCGAGCTGGGTGGCCAGAGGATAGCCAAGGATGACTGGCTGATGCTTTGCTATGCGAGCGGTAATCGCGACGAGGCCGTGTTCGAAGACCCCTTCACATTCAACCCCGATCGCACCCCCAACAACCAGATAGCGTTCGGCTTTGGCGGGCATGTCTGCCTTGGCCAGCATCTCGCGCGGATGGAAATGCGCATCCTGATGGAAGAGATGTTGCCCCGTTTGAAGTCACTAGAACTCGCCGGCGAACCGGCCCGGGTCGAATCGACCTTTGTCGGCGGGCTAAAGCGGCTGCCGATCCGGTTCGAGGCAAACTGATGCGCGAACTGACCCTCCGGGGTATCGTCCTCGGCGGATTCATCACGCTGCTTTTCACGGCAGCCAATGTCTATCTCGGTCTGAAGGTGGGCATCACCTTCGCGACCTCGATCCCAGCCGCAGTGATTTCGATGGCCTTGCTGCGTTTCGTGCGCAACACCAACATCCTCGAGAACAATATCGTCCAGACCATTGCCTCGGCAGCGGGGACACTGGCTGCGATTATCTTTGTGCTTCCGGGGCTGGTCATGATCGGATGGTGGCAGGGTTTTCCCTATTGGATCACCGCCTCGGTCTGCGCGATTGGCGGGATATTGGGAGTCATGTTCTCGGTGCCGTTGCGCCGCGCACTCGTGACCGGTTCGGATTTGCCTTATCCCGAAGGTGTGGCCGCCGCAGAAGTGCTCAAGGTTGGGTTCGGATCGGCTGAAGGTGCTGAGGAGAATGCCAAGGGTCTGCGGATGATCATCATCGGATCGCTTGCGTCTGCAGGATTCGCGCTGCTCGCGGCGATGAAACTGGCCGCTGCCGAAGTCGCGACGGCATTCCGCGTCGGCACGGGAGCCAGTGGCGTTTCAACGAGCCTTTCGATGGCGCTGATTGGCGTTGGCCATCTCGTCGGACTCTCGGTGGGCATTGCCATGCTGATCGGGATGCTGGTTGCCTGGGCCGGTCTGGTTCCCGCCCTGACGGCCATGCACGGTGCGAGTGGAGACATTGCGGAACTGGTTGATACGACCTTCCGCAACGAGGTTCGGTTTATCGGAGCCGGAACAATCGGCGTGGCAGCCCTGTGGAGCCTGTTGCGCATCCTTGATCCAATCGTACGCGGTATTCGTGGGGCGATGGCTGCGGCCGACACGCGCAAGGCCGGTGGCGCCTTGCCGCTGACCGAGATGGACTTGCCGATTGGCATTGTCGGCGGCACGATCATTGCCATGCTTGTGCCGATCGCTGGGCTACTCTGGGTTTTTGCATCGGGCACGGCGATTGCGGACGGAATCGCGCCAGTCATCCTCGGGACGCTTGTGTATGTCCTTGTCATCGGCGTCGTGATCGCTTCGGTTTGCGGATATATGGCTGGGCTGATTGGTGCGTCGAACAGTCCTGTTTCGGGTGTCGGCATCCTCGCCGTGCTGGGCGCAGCCCTTCTGCTTGTGATGGTCTACGGCCGCGGCGGAAGCGTCGAACAGACTCAAGCGCTGATTGCCTATTCTATTTTTACGACCGGTATCGTCTTTTCGATCGCGACCATTGCGAACGACAATCTTCAGGATTTGAAAACCGGCCAGTTGGTCGGCGCAACGCCCTGGAAGCAGCAGGTTGCGCTCATTATTGGTGTCATTTTCGGTTCGCTGGTTATCCCGCCAGTATTGGACCTGTTGAATACGGCTTTTGGTTTTGCAAGCGCGCCCAATGCTGGCCCGAATGCACTGGCAGCCCCGCAGGCGGCTCTCATTTCAGCTTTGGCCAAGGGCGTGCTCGGAGGAGACCTTGACTGGGGCCTGATCGGTTTTGGCGGATTGCTTGGCGTCGCGTCGATCATCATCGATGAATTGTTGGGCCGCTCTGGCAAGATGCGACTACCGCCGCTGTGTGTGGGAATGGGCATCTACTTGCCTATGGCATTGACGGTATTGATCCCGGTCGGCGCCGTTCTTGGCCATTGGTACGAACGCGGCGTGAAAGGTCATCGCGATCCAGAATTTGCCAAGCGCATGGGCGTTCTGGTCGCAACCGGACTCATTGTCGGTGAAAGCCTGTTCGGTGTCGCCTTTGCCGGTATTGTTGCGGGCGTTGGCGGCGAAGCGCCTTTGGCAGTCGTGTCCGAGGGTTTCAGGGGCGCCGGCATCGTGATCGGCCTTGTGATATTCACGGCAGCGATTGCAGGACTCTACCGGTTGCTTAAAAAGACAGTGGCCGAAGCCTAGTCTTTCTTCGGGAAGAAATTTGCGGCAATATCCGCCGCGATCCGTGCCGGACGAAGCGTGTCTGCATCAATGCAGCACCAGCTCGACTTCACTTCGGCAAGCACCTCTTCACCGCGCTTGATCAATGTTTCATAGAAAGAGCGCGCGCCCTGGACCTTTTCAAGGATCACCGTGGCAATCACTTCGTCGTTCAGGAATGCCGGCTTGCGATACGTGATCTCATGCTTGAGCGCGACCCACAGATATTTCGCAACCACGTCAGGCGGGGCAAGGCTATTCC
>JANNLW010000123.1:0-10560 GCA_031397145.1 Sphingomonadales bacterium
CTCGGAAGCACGCCCCGTAGTAGGCACAGATCATCTTCGTCGAGTTCTTTCTGCCAATATGGCTGGAGCGCCGGGTGGTGGAAGAAAGCGAACCAGAGCTTCTCTTCGAGATACGCCTTCGGCGGAGGCGTCAACGAGACCCGCTTCGCCTTGGCCAGATACAGAAGGAGCTCCGACTTAGAGATGTTTGGCAGGTCGAACAGCTCCAAGAATCTGTAGACAATATCGATGGGCATCCAGCGTCCGTCGAACTCAGCCAGGACCTGCTCGTCCGTGTAGCGCAGTCCCCACCAGGCCGCGCCACCAGCAATCAGCACTGCGACGGCGACACCGGCCCACAGCTTGACCAGCGAGCCTTTTTCAATGGGTCGAATCGGAACGGTTGTTACGGACATGGAGCCCCCTGAAGCCTTACTGAAAAGCCGATCTGGGCGGAGCGGCAAAACCGCGCCAGCCAGAAAACTTCTTAACGAACCCCGTCGCGTTCGGCGCGCTTGCGATCCATCTTGCGGGCGCGGCGAATTGCGGCCGCCTTTTCACGAGCGCGCTTTTCCGACGGCTTTTCGTAATGACGACGCAGCTTCATTTCGCGATAGACACCTTCGCGCTGCAGCTTCTTCTTGAGCGCGCGCAGCGCCTGATCGACATTGTTGTCGCGAACCATAATCTGCATAAAGTCGTCACACTCCGGTCAATTCAGTGGGATCATGCCAACGGCACGATCCTGGGCAAACGGCAAAAACAAAGGGATCGTCGTGACACGTATCACGCCGTTCGTGGGGCGCCCCTAACAGCAGATTCGCGGAATTTCAAGGCCACACGGTCAAAAAGCTGAACGGGAGCCTACGATGCAATTCAGTGTGCGGTCAGACCGGATGTGTGAAACCTTTTGCTCGCCCGAGTGTTTACGTCTCAAGGGCACCTAATGGAGGTTGAAATGAAGTTTCTTTCCAAGACCATGTTATTTTTGGCGACAGCTGCTTCGGCCGTTGCGGTATCGACCCCGGCTATGGCGCGAGATGATCGCCGCCACAACCGCGATGGGATCGATGCAGGCGACGTTATCGCGGGCGTGCTGATCATAGGCGGCATCGCTGCGATCGCGTCGGCCGCCGGGTCGCGCAACGATCGGGGCCGCTATTACCGCAATGACTATGGTTATTACCAGAACGGCTATGGCAGCCGCGCTGCCGTAGAGCAGTGCGTGCGAGCCGCTGAACAGAATGCCCGTCGTTATGGCCGGGCCCGCATTACGGACGTGACCTCGATCAACCGGATTCGCGGTGGATATCAAGTGCGCGGTCGCCTTGTTGTCGCGGGTCGCGGCTTTGAGAGGCGCGGCTACGATAATTGGGATCGCTACGGCAATAACTACAATCGCTATGGCCGCGATTATGACAAGGGCCGATTCGCTTGCGTGACTCGTTTTGGCGGTGTCGAGGATGTGCGTTTTTCGGGCTTGCGCGCTACCTACTAACAGATTGCCTGAAACGGCGGTGCGTCCGAATTGACGCACCGCCAAATATTTCTGTGCCAAATCTTGGCGTTAACCATATTTCTTAGCGATCTCTTTAACACCCTGATGAGACCTTTCCGGCGTCCAATAAGCCAGGGGGAACGTCATGGGAAATTTCATCAGGTCCACGTTGGCAGCGGCGGTTCTCGCCGCGGTGCCCGTGACATCGGCTCAGGCCGCCTGCTGGGGTGAAAACGCGATCACCGCCGCCAAGGTCCGGGATATGGAAACGATGCTGATGGTCTCGGCGCTCCGGTGTCGCTCAACCGACACGCAAATCCTGGGATCCTACAATAAATTTGTCCGTTCGAGCCGAGTTGCGCTGACGCAGGTCAACAACACGCTTCGGCAGCAATTTGCCGATCAGGGCGGCTTGAATGCTTATGATCGTTACGTCACATCCGTCGCCAACCGCTATGGTGCCGGGTCGGACGGCCTCAGTTGTGCCGATATGTCCTCTATCCTTTCGGCGGCACAAGCAGAAGGCGGTTCTCTCCCGGGATTGTCGCGTCTCGCGACGGCAGCGGGTGTCGAGCCGGTCTTGACGGGCCACCGTTGCGCGATTGCTATAGCAGCGCGAAAATAGCATATAAAGATATCTTTATATTTGCATTTTCACTAAGTCGTGGTTAGGGGCCGAGCGGACTTACCCCTAGCCGGAGACCCGTTGTGGCCGCGAATGACTATGTGATTGCCGATCTTGCCCTTGCCGATTTCGGGCGCAAGGAAATCAGAATTGCAGAAACCGAAATGCCAGGCCTGATGGCTCTGCGCGCTGAATATGGGGCGTCCAAGCCCTTGAAAGGTGCGCGGATCACTGGGTCGCTTCACATGACGATCCAGACCGCGGTATTGATCGAAACACTTGTGGAACTCGGTGCGGAGGTGCGTTGGGCAACCTGCAACATCTTTTCTACCCAGGACCATGCGGCGGCAGCAATCGCGGCGACTGGTGTGCCGGTATTTGCGATCAAGGGCGAAAGCCTTGCCGATTATTGGAACTATGTCGGCCGCATTTTTGATTGGGGCGATGATCACACAGCCAATATGATCCTCGATGATGGCGGCGATGCGACGATGTTCGCACTTTGGGGTGCGCGCGTCGAAGCCGGTGATGAATTGCCGGAACCGGGCAATGAGGAAGAAGTTGAATTGCAGCGCTCGCTGAAGGCCTTTTTGAAGGCAAAGCCGGGGTATCTCTCCCGCTCGATCAACGCGATCAAGGGTGTGTCGGAAGAGACAACGACGGGTGTCCATCGGCTCTACCAGATCGCGCGCGATGGCAAATTGCCATTCCCTGCGATCAACGTGAATGACAGTGTGACCAAATCGAAATTCGACAATCTTTATGGCTGCAAGGAATCGCTGGTGGATGCGATCCGCCGTGCAACGGATGTGATGCTCGCGGGCAAGGTTGCTTGCGTTGCCGGCTTCGGCGATGTCGGCAAGGGGTCGGCCGCGTCGCTGCGTCAAGGCGGTGCGCGCGTGATGGTCACCGAGGTTGATCCGATCTGTGCGCTGCAGGCGGCAATGGAAGGCTATGAGGTCGTGACAATGGAAGAGGCAGTGACCCGCGCCGATATCTTTGTCACAGCCACCGGCAACGAGGACGTGATCACTGCCGACCATATGAAGGCGATGAAGAACATGGCGATCGTCTGCAACATCGGGCATTTCGACAGTGAGATCCAGATCGCGGCTCTCTCCAACTACAAATGGGACGAGATCAAGCCGGGGACCGACCTTGTCGAATTTCCTGATGGCAAGCAGATTCTGATCCTTGCCAAGGGTCGCCTTGTGAACCTTGGATGCGCAACCGGGCACCCAAGTTTCGTGATGTCATCCAGCTTCACCAACCAGGTGCTCGCCCAGATTGAACTGTTCACTAAGTCGAACGAATATGACAACAAGGTCTATGTCCTTCCCAAGCATCTCGACGAAAAGGTAGCAGCACTACACCTTGAAAAACTTGGCGTGAAATTGACGAGCCTGACCCCGAAACAGGCAAACTATATTGGTGTGCCTGAACACGGTCCGTTCAAGCCGGATCATTACCGCTACTAGATTCAGAGCCACGTGAACGGTGGAAGAGCAAGGCGCTTCCACCTCAACCGATCAGGCTCTAAGGGCTAGGCATGCTTGTGAGCCTTTGCCGATGCTGACCCTGACACATACACTCGCGGTCATGATTGGCGCCGTGATGGCGTTGTGGTTGGGACTCGCGGTATGGGCTGTCTGGACAGGCCTCAAATTGCGAAAAAGAGCCGAGTTTTCGACAAGTCAGGCAGATCGTCTTGCATCATTGCTCGAATCGGCTCCTGCCTTGCCGCTCATGGTCAGGAACGATGGCCGAATCGAAGCACCCGATCGATTGGCCGATTGGCTCGGATTGCCAAAGGTGCCAAATTTTGTCTCGGATCTTGCGGGGCACAATTGCGGGTTGTCCGACGATGACGCTGCCGCGCTGGTGCGGGATGTTTCGGCCGTCCAAAAGACCGGGCGGAGTTTCACGCGTGCGATCCGCGCTCAGGGATCTTCGCGGACTCTTCTTATTCGCGGTGCGCCAGCGGCCATGCGGCTAGGCAACACCGGCGCCGTCATCCTTTGGTGGTTCGACGCCACCGAAAGTCAGGCCGAAATTGGACGCCTCGGCGAAGAGTCTGCAAGGCTTAAGCTCGCCTATGATCGCCTCTCTGGTTTGATCGAGGCTGCGCCCATGCCAATGTGGCATCGAGGGCCAGACTTGAGGATCGCCCTCGTCAACAATGCATATGTGCGTGCCGTCGAAGCAGAATCGGCGGCGGATGTTATCGCGCGCGGCCTTGAGCTGGTCGATACCGGGACCGACGCCAGCCCGCTCGCAGCACCGCAGGAGGCGCGCGAGTCCAATCTTCCGGTGAGTAGGGTTATTCCCATAACGATTGCCGGAGATCGCCGCGCAGCAAGGATCGTGGACGTACCACTCGGAGACGCCGGCGTTGCAGGATACGCGATGGACGTGGAGGAAGTTGAGCGGGCCAATTCAGCCTTTCGGCGCTTTGTCGCGTCTCAGCGTGATACACTCGACCGCCTTTCAGCGGGCGTCGCGCAGTTTGGTTCAGACCGCGCTCTTCTATTCTGTAACCAGCCTTTCATGCGCCAATTTGCGCTCAAGCCCGAATGGGTTGCTGAAAGGCCAGATCTTGACCGCCTTCTGGATCGTATGCGCGAGGCAAACAGGATCCCCGAAACACGCGATTTTCCAGGCTGGAAGGCTGAACGAAGGGAATGGTTCACCGCAACCGATGGCGCGCAGGAGGAAAACTGGCTGCTGCCAGATGGCGCGCATCTAAGGGTCGTGGCGCAGCCTCTCCCGGACGGAGGTTTGTTGGCGATCTTTGAAGACCGCACCGAACAAGCGCAGTTGGCGAGTGCGCGTGACACGCTGCTTCGGGTGCGAACGGCTACATTCGACAATATGTTCGAGGCTGTCGGGGTGTTCGAATCGGATGGCCGACTCCATCTCTGGAACAATCGCTTCCGACAGGTATGGGATTTTGACGAGGAGTTTCTTGTAGGTCACCCACACGTCGATGCGCTCGCAGAACTGGCTGCGTCCAAATTGACCGATCCATCGCGCGGTTCATTGATTCGTGAAATGGTGCGTTCAGCGACGCTGGAACGACAACAGCGCAGCGGGCGGCTTGCGTTGAAGAACGGCAGGCATTTTGAGTTCGCTGCCGTACCGTTGCCCGATGGCAACGCCCTTTTCACGATGCTCGACATTTCGGACAGCCGGAGAGTTGAAAGCGTATTGCGCGAACGGGCCGATGCGCTTGAAGAAGCGAACAAGGTAAAAGCCACATTTGTCGCCAATATGAGTTACGAACTCCGGACTCCACTGACGTCGATCAGTGGCTTTGCCGAAATGCTGCAGCAAGGCTTTGGAGGGCCTCTCGAAACGCAGGGCAAGGAATATGTCACAGCCATACTCGAATCGACGGAACGGCTTGGCGGCCTTGTAGATCGTGTTCTCGACCTGACACAAAGCGATGCGGGGCAGCTTCCGCTGGAACGCAAGCCGGTCGAGCTCGCGGTCCTTCTGCACAATGCAGCGCGCGATAACCACCCGACTGCCAAAGACATGAAGATCGATTTCGCCGTCGAAATCAATCCTTTGGTCGGTGCGGTCAACGGTGATTCGCGACGCCTTCGTGAAGTGGTCGATCACCTGCTTGAAAACAGCTTTGCCTACACCCCAGAGGGCGGGCGCATATTGTTGCATGCCGAGGGTGATGATGAGCGCGCGATCATTATCGTCTCCGACAATGGCCCCGGAATGGATATCGCGCAGCAGACCGTTGCTCTCGATCGATTCAGCCGCGCGACCGAGGGTCGTAATGGTGATTCTGCATTGGGACTTGGTCTCCCACTCGCCAAGCAGTTCGTCGAAGCGCATGGTGGCAGCCTGACACTTGTTTCCGAACCCGGACAGGGAACGATAGTGCGGATTGAATTGCCGCGATGATCCTGTCGAATGCAGAAGCGACCGATGCGGCAGGCCGCCTTTTGGCTCCGCTATTGCAAAGTGGTGATGTGATCGCGTTGTCGGGAGATCTGGGAGCAGGCAAGACTTCGTTTGCACGCGGCGTTCTTGCCGGCCTTGGTTTCGAAGGAGAGGTACCAAGCCCGAGCTTTGCGCTCGTCATAGCCTATGCGCCGCCTGCACTTAGGCTTTCGGTCTGGCATGTTGACCTTTACCGGTTGGATGGCCCGCTAGAGTCGGAACAGCTAGGACTCGATGATGCCCTTTGTGACTCTGTCTTGCTCATAGAATGGCCGGAAAGACTCGGTGATCGGCTTTGGCCGAAGGCCTTGAAAATCACACTGAAGGATTGTGGGGACGGAGGCAGGCGCTTGACAGTTTCGGTGCCGCCGTCTTGGGAGTCACGATGTCCATTTCAATGATCCCGCCTTCATCTGCGCCCGATTTTCTGATCCGCGCAGGCTGGCAGACCGCGCAGATATTGCCTCTTGCCGGAGATGCATCGTTTCGCCGCTATTTTAGGGTAGTTCAGGACGGAAAGACTGCCGTGCTGATGGATGCGCCGCTGCCGCAGGAAGATCCCCGGCCATTCATTGCCGTTGCCGAATGGCTTGTCGGGCAAGGCTTTTCGGCGCCGCATATTCTTGCCGCAGACCTCGATCTTGGCCTTGTGCTGCTCGAGGATTTTGGCGGAGAACGAATGCGCGAGGCACTTGATGCCGATCCATCCGCTGAGCGCGCCTTATATCGCGACGTGGTCGAATTGTTGGCGGATCTCGCGACACGACCGGCAATGGCGATCGCGCCGTATTCCCTGGCGGACTATCAGCGTGAGCTTGGACTTTTCATCGATTGGTATTGTCCGGCCGTCGGCCTGGAACCCGATGCGGCTGGTTACGTTCAGTTGTGGGACGCCCTGCTTCAGCCGATCATCGCCGCGCAAGCGAAACCGGTGACCGTGTTGCGCGACTATCATGCCGAAAACATCATGCTTCTCGAAGGACGTCAGGGCCGGGGTCGGTTGGGTCTTCTCGATTTCCAGGATGCATTGGCCGGACATGCCGCCTATGACCTTGTGTCGATGCTTCAGGACGCAAGGCGGACTGTTTCGACCGAAGTGGAACGCGAAATGCTGGACTATTATCTTGGTCTCGGTAACCCAAGTGTCGAATTCGAGACAGCCTATCACATCCTCGGGGTCCAGCGTAATCTCAAGATTCTGGGCATCTTCACCAGGCTTTGGAAGCGCGACGGCAAGCCGCGCTATCGGGCGTTCCAGTCGCGCGTCTGGGCCTATATCGAGCGCAGTCTGAAGCAACCCGCGCTTGAGCCGGCCAGGGTCTGGATGAACGCGAATATTCCGATGGGAAAACGGGCTTCAGCGTGGGCCGAGTTCGCTGAATGAGTCCCGCAGGAAAAATTTTCAAGGTCAGCCCCAAGCTTGATGCCAGGGTTCCGGCGACAGCAATGGTCATGGCGGCGGGAAAAGGCACCCGCATGCGTCCTTTGACCGCGACACGCCCAAAGCCGCTTGTCGAAGTTGCTGGTACAACGCTGCTTGATCATGTCCTTGATCATTTGCGCGCCGCCGGAGTCGGGCGGGTTGTGGTCAATGTCCACTATTTCGCTGACGCGCTTGAAGGGCATCTCAAATCCCGCGCAGGCGACCTGGAGGTCGTTGTCTCTGATGAGCGTGATCATTTGCTAGAAACAGGCGGCGGTCTGATGAAGGCGAAGCCGTTACTGCAGGACGATCCCTTCCTGTGTGTCAACACGGACAATATCTGGGTTGATGGCCCTGTGGATGGCATCAAGTTGCTGGCGTCGCACTGGGATGATGACCGGATGGATGCGCTGATGCTACTCGTTCCGTTGGCGCGTGCGAACAACCATCTGGGTCGCGGCGATTTTCATATGGACCCCTGGGGCCGGTTATCGCGTAGAAGGCCGGGTCGCGTCGCACCCTATGTATGGACAGGTATCCAGATGCTGTCCCAAAGGTTGCTCAAGGACCCTCCAGGCGAAGCCTTTTCGACCAATGTTTTCTGGGATCGCGCGATTGCCGAGGGCCGATGCTTTGGCGTGGTGCACCAGGGGCTTTGGTTCGACGTCGGGACACCGCCCGCAATCCAGAAAACAGAAGCGATGCTTGCCGATGGGTAACCGGCGCGGGCCGGCTGTCTACACGATCCCGCCGATCCGGGCCTTTGCCGATGCGCTCGTGGCGGGGCTTCTCGCGCAGTTTGGTGCCGATCGCATGGTCTTGGCGCGTGGTATGATCCTGGTCCCCAACAATCGCGCCGGTCTGGCAATTAGGGACGCGTTTGTCCGGCAAGCCGAAAATGGCCTCTTGTTACCTCGACTGGAAGCGCTGGGGGACAGTGAGCTGGACGAAAATACCGGTGCCGCACTGGACGTCCTGGACGCAGAGCCGCTTCCTCCAGCCGTTGAACCGCTCCTCCGCCAGCTCATTCTCGCCCGCCTGATCCAGCGCGATGACAACGTCGACGCGGCAGAGGCCATGCGACTGGCAGCAGATTTGGGACGGACACTGGATCAACTGATCGTTGAGGAAGTAGCGCCCGCCAGGCTGAGGAATCTTGATCTGTCTGGAGAACTTTCGAGCCACTGGAATGTGTCGCTTGGGCGTCTGAACGCCATTTTGGAAGATTGGCCAGAAGAACTGAAACGGATCGGCCGGATCGATCTTTCCGACCGGCGCAATCGCCAGCTCGATCGCGTGAGCCAGCGTTGGCGGAGTGCCTCGCCCGAGGGATATGTCGTTGCAGCGGGAATCAGCACAGGAGCACCTGCGGTTGCGCGGTTGCTTGAGACGATCGCGCATATGCCGTGCGGGCAGGTCGTGCTGGATGGTCTTGACCTCGATATCGGAGATGATGAATGGAATACGGTAGGCGGGTCGGAGACGGCTTCGGCCATTGAAACCCATCCGCAGTTCCAATTGCATCAGCTTCTGGCGCGAATGAAGGTTGCGCGACATGACGTTGGGCGCTGGCGCTGGAGCGGCGATATCGAGTCCACGTCAAGGCGTGCCCGTGCAATCAGCCAGGCCTTTGTGCCCGCAGAAGCAACGCGAAATTGGGTCGACCTGGGAAAGGCCGAGCGCAATCTGGCCGGCGTTACAGCACTTGAACTCGCGGATCCTTCGGAAGAAGCGCAAGCGATCGCCCTTGCGATACGCCACATGATCGAGGCGCCCGGGCGAACCGTTGCATTGATGACGCCCGATCGCGATTTGGCAAAAAGAGTTTCATCCCATCTCGAACGCTGGGGCATCAAGGCGGACGATTCAGCCGGACAAGCGCTATCCGCAACGCCAAACGGAACCTTGTTGCTCGCGCTGATCACGGTGGCTGTGGAGCAATTCGCACCATCGGCCCTATTCACCTTGGTCAAGCACCCGCTGGTCGGTTCGGGCGAAACGCGACGGGACTGGCTTGACGGCGCTCGCAAGCTCGATCTCGCATTGCGCGGCCCCCGCCCACCTTCGGGAATTGGCGGCATTACAACGTTCCTTCAAGGTGGAGACGATCGGACGCGTCCGTTGAGGCAGGCGGCACAAGTTTGGTGGACGAGGGCCGCCTCGCTGCTTGAACCATTGGAAAGCTTGCCTTCCAAAAGCCTCTCTTCGATGCTTGCAACCTTGCGTGAAGTGGCGACTGCGCTGGCGGGCGATACTCTCTGGAGCGGCCAGGCAGGACATGAGTTGGCCAAACTCATCACGGAACTTGAAAAAGGCGCGGGGCAAGGGCCACGGTCCATTTCGCTGCCTTCGCTGCCGCAGATGCTTCGCCAATTGATGGATGGAATCGCTGTCCGACCCGGATATGGGGGGCATCCGCGGGTTTTTATCTGGGGGTTGCTCGAGGCAAAGCTCCAATCGGCAGATTTCATGATTCTTGGCGGATTGAATGAAGGGAGTTGGCCTCAACTTCCGGCTCCCGATCCCTGGCTAGCGCCGCGTATTCGTCGCGAACTGAAGTTGCCCAGTCTCGAGCGGCGTATTGGCCTTTCTGCGCACGATCTTGCCAGCGCTCTTGGCGCCCCGAATGTGATGCTGACACGGGCCAATCGTGATGCGCGCAGTCCGACAATTGCGTCCCGATTCTGGCTACGCCTTGAAACAATGACGGGAGGAATTGATCTGCCCGTCATGCGCTATGACCTGCTGGCAAGGCAAATCGATGCTAGCATCGATCCTCCCAAAAGGGCGTCCCGCCCCGCCCCGTGCCCCCCGATAACGGAGCGACCGATCAATATTTCTGTAACCGACGTCGACCGGTTGAGCGCCGATCCGTTCGCATTCTATGCCAAGACGATGCTCGGCCTCGCGCCGCTAGACGCCATTGATGCCGATCCGGGTCCTGCGTGGCGGGGTAGTTTGATTCACGCAGTGCTCGACGATTGGGCAAAAGTTGACGGTTACGCGCAAGACAAGCTGGTTGAGCGAATTGGGGCCGCCTGATCGCGCGCCTGCGGGTGTCGCAGGAAGGCCAGG
>JANNLW010000124.1:0-2388 GCA_031397145.1 Sphingomonadales bacterium
TGATCAATGGCGGCATCATCAACAGCTATGGCTCCAACGCGCGGCTGGGCGATAGCGAATGGATGGTCGTCGAAGCCGATGAGAGCGACGGTTCATTTCTCCGGCTCGACGGCACGATCACGGTCGGATCGACCCCGCCCGCATCGAGCAGGGCTGCGATCATTGACGTTGTTGTCGTCTTCCCATGCGTGCCGGCAACCGCGACAGTTGATTTCAGACGCATCAGTTCGGCAAGCATTTCTGCGCGACGCACCACAGGGATGCGCCGCTCATAGGCTGCTTCAACTTCGGGATTGGTCTTGCGGCTGACGGCGGTAGACGTCACAACCACCGCGGCGTCGCCCAGATTATCGCCATCATGGCCGATCATTACCTTGATTCCACGCGCGCGCAGACCTTCAATGACATAGCCTTCGGAAATGTCCGAACCCTGCACCTGATAACCCATATTGTGCATCACCTCGGCGATGCCCGACATGCCGATGCCCCCGATACCGATGAAATGGATCGTTCCGATTTCGGTTGCGACGCCCTTCATATGGCCGCTCCTGCCAGTCCGGGAGACCCGCTCCATCCGTCTGCCCTCAAGCCATCGACAACCGGGGTCCGACCGAGATCTTCTGCAAGGTTCGCAAGGTCTCTGGTCGCATTCGGGCGGCCACAATTCCGCGCCGCACGTGCCGCGTTCGTCAAGGCCTGCGGATCAAGGCCGAGTTTTTGCATCTGCTTGGCAAGCTCTGACGGCGTAAAGCGATCCTGCCGGATCGACCGGGCTCCGCCAGCAGCAACCATCTCTTTTACATTTTCGGTCTGGTGATCGTCCGTCGCGCTCGGCAGGGGAATGAGGATGGCCGGCCGACCTGCAGCGGTCAATTCTGCAAGAGTGGAGGCCCCCGCGCGACCGATCACGAGGTGGGTCCATGCCAATCGTTGCGGAATATCGGACATATATGTCGCAAGATCAGCCGGAATGCCCAGCGCGAGATAGCGTGCGCGGACCGCATCAATATCTTCAATGCGGCATTGTTGTGTAACCTGCAGTCTGCGGCGCAGTGCTTCCGGGAGCATGGCTAGGCCGTCGGGCACGACTTCGGACAATATATTTGCCCCCTGACTGCCGCCTATGACCAACACCCGAAACACGCCGTCGCCATCCAAAAGCGGATAGGGGCGATCGCGCAGCGCAAGGATTTCCTCGCGCACCGGGTTGCCGATCAAATGGACCTTGTCCAAATTCCTCGCCGCAATCCGCTCAACGTCGGGATAGGCGGTCGCAATCGCCTTGACACGGTTGGCGACAAGCCGGTTGACGCGGCCCAGCACCGCATTCTGTTCATGAACAGCGGTTGGAATTCCCATCGAATGGGCGGCAAAAAGCGCCGGAAAGGCTGGATAGCCTCCAAAGCCGATCACAGCTGACGGCTCGAACGCCTCATACAGCCTGCGTGCCATTCCCCTCCCTGAGAGGATTGCACGCGCTCCGCCAGGCCAACTGAGCGGGTTTCCCGTGATCCGTCCGGCCGGAAGGATATGGATTTGCACATCATCGAACAGTCCGGGAATTTTTGCGCCGCGCGCATCGGTCACCAACGCGACGCGATGTCCGCGCGCCACCAGTTCAGCGGCCAGCGCATGGGCGGGCATCATGTGCCCTCCGGTGCCACCGGCTGCGAGAACAAAGTGGCGCGACAGGGTCATCTGCTGCTCCATTTCACGACATAAGGAGAGCGCAAAAGATAGGGATTTTTGCGCGTGAAGGCGAGAAGCAGGCCAAAGCCGATCGACAAGGCAATCATCGATGAGCCGCCATAGCTGATGAACGGCAAGGTCATGCCCTTCGAGGGCGCCAGCCCGACATTGACCGCAATGTTGATAAAGGCCTGCACCGTAAACTGCGTGGCAAGACCAGCCGAGGCATAGACCAGAAAGGCATCCTCCTCATCGAGTAACTTTACGAAAACGCGAACGGCAATCGCAAGGAATAGTGCGGCAATTGCGACACAGGCAATCAGACCGAACTCTTCGCCGATCACCGAGAATATGTAATCCGTATGGGCTTCAGGCAGATGAAACTTCTTTTCGCCGCCGCCGGGGCCGGTTCCGAAAAATCCGCCGGCGGTAAGCGTCGCATGGGCCTGATCGACCTGGTAGGTATCGCCATCGGCGAACAGGAAATTGTTGATCCGCGTTTTGGCCACCGGATAGAGGAAATAGGCCGCCACGATGCCAAGCGATCCAAGCCCGCCCATCGCACCCATCATCCGCATCGGCATTCCTGAAATGAGCATCAGTGCCATCCAGACCGAGCAAAAAACGATCGTCTGGCCAAAGTCAGGCTGCATCATCAGCAGGCCGACAACGATCAGGGTCAACAGGCCGGTAATCGGC
>JANNLW010000129.1:0-2404 GCA_031397145.1 Sphingomonadales bacterium
CCTGACGCCTTCCGATAAGTCGGCAATCCGCTTCGGCGAACTGATGGCAACCGATCATCTTTCCATCAATGACGCGACATTTGCTGACCTGCGGGAGCATTTCAGCGACGCCGAGATTGTCGAGCTGGGGATGACCTGCGCGTTCTTCGTTGGTTTTGGCAGGCTCGCGGCGACATGGCACATGGTCGAAGACCTTCCCGAAGCTTTTCGCACCACCGACGCGATCGCGCCCTGGGGCCAGGACAAAGTCCAGGTGCGCTGATGGAGATTGGCGTCAACCTGTTCGATCCCGGGCTCCAGCAATGCCCCTACGACGCCTACAGGGTGCTGCGCGACGAGGCACCCGCCTATCGTCAACCGGGTACCGATATCTACGTCGTCACCCGCTATGAGGACGTGCGGCGGGTGCTGTTGGACCCGGAGACGTTCCCCAGCGGATCAGCGGGCACCGCATATCGGATGAAGACCGGCAACATCGAACGGCAGAAGCGTGTTGCAGAGCGGTTCGCCGATAAAGGCTGGGTTCCCGGCCCGACACTCGCCAGCCGCGACGATCCCAATCACCGGCAGATGCGGGCGATGTTCAACGAAGCGTTCAAGCCAAGCCGGATCATGCAGATCGATCCTCTTGTCGAGCAACTGGCCTACGAGCTGATTGACGGGTTCATCGCCGATGGCCATTGCGACTGGGTTCGCCAGTTCGCGATGCCACTGCCGCTGTTCATCATCGGCGAGCAGATGGGCATGCCGCGCGCCGACATGTGGCAGATCAAGCGCTGGACCGACGCGTTCTTTCAGCGCATCTCGATGATGCTGCCCGAAGAGCGCGAGATGGAGATGGTCGACCGCGAGATCGAGGCACAGCATTATTTCCAGCCCATCTTTGAACGGCTGCGCCAGCAACCGGACGATTCCCTGATCAGCGTGCTGGTGAACACGGTGATCGAAGGGTGGGGCCGCCCATTGAGCGACGAGGAACTCCACGCCGAAATGATGGCCGACACCTTTGTGGGCGGAAGCGAGACCACGACCAACGCGCTCGCTGCCGGAATGCGTCTGCTGATTGAGAACAAGGACGTTTGGCGACAGCTCAGATCCGACCCGGATCGTTACATGAAAACCTTCGTCGAGGAGGTCTTGCGGCTCGAATCTCCGGTACAGAGCTTGATGCGGTTCTGCGCGAAAGATACCGAAATCGGAGGAGTGACGATTCCTGACGGCGCGCTGATCAACGTCCGCTACGCCGCCGCCAATCGTGACGAGCGCGCGTTCGGATGTCCGGAGAAGATTGACCTCGACCGGCAAAAGCCAGGCTTGCACATGGCGTTCGGATCAGGCGTCCATCATTGCCTCGGCGCACCGCTTGCCCGGCGCGAGCTGATCTGGGGGTTCACGGCGGTCGTTGACCGGTTCGAGGACATGGCGTTTACACCCGACAAGAATGACTTCGCGATCCACCCGCACTTTCTTCTGCGCAGCCTGAAGGAACTCCACATCGAATTCGAACCGAGGAAACACTGATGGCGACCGTGACCGAGCGTGCTCCGACGCGGATCGACCGCACAAAGCTGCCGGAACCGGCTCTGTCGAGCGGCCCGATCCTCGGCGAACGATATTGGTCTCGCGATTTCATGGCGCGCGAGTGGGACACAATCTGGACCAAGGCTTGGCTGATCGGCGGTCTAGCCGAGCAGGTGCCCAACCCCGGCGACTACTTCACTTACGAGATCGGCCGAGAATCAATCCTTGTCACGCGCGGCGATGACCACAAGATCCGTGCCTTCTACAATGTCTGCCCGCATCGCGGGAAACAGCTGGTCGAGGTCGAGCAGGGAAATGCCAGCCGCATCGCTTGCGCCTATCACGGCTGGCGCTTCAAGCCTGACGGCGAATTGAGCTTCGTCCCCTGCGCGGAGGATTTTCCGGACGGTAATCCATGTGGGAAAGTCGGCCTCGCGGAAGTACGCTGCGAGATCTTCGCCGGGTTCGTCTGGGTCAACCTTGATCCCAGCGCGCCGCCGCTCGCCGAGCATCTTGGCCCGATCGGACCGCAGATCGCCTGTTACGAGATGGAGAAGATGCGGCGCACTCATTGGGTGACCCTTGAGGGCGATTTCAACTGGAAGTGCGTGCAGGACAATTTCAGCGAGAGCTACCACCTGCCCTTCGTCCATCCCGGCACCGTCTATGTGATGGAGCAGAATTACCGGGACTGCCAGTTCGACCTCTACGACCCGCACGGCCATGCACGGATGTTCATGCCCGGCTCACGCCCTTCGCGCTCATTGAAAGGGCAAACCGATACAGTGATCGAGGCGCTGGGACGCGAACTGACCTATTGGGACCTCGATCCCGAGGCCTTTCGCGCCGATCCGATGGCGATCCGCCCGGCGCTCCAGGCGGC
>JANNLW010000154.1:0-1644 GCA_031397145.1 Sphingomonadales bacterium
GCGCAGTTGATGAGCGCGGGGAAATTGTAGCACGCGGTCCAAACATGTTGGCCGGTTATTACAATGCGCCCGAGAAGACGGCCGAAGTGATCGATGCGGATGGCTGGTTTCATACCGGCGACATTGGCTCGTTCGATGCGGAAGGTCAGATCATGTTTCACGGCCGCACCAAGGACATGATGAAAGTGGGAGGTGAAAATGTTGCCGCCGCTGAAATCGAGGCCGTGTTGCAAACCCACCCTGCGGTCAAGCTGGCCCAAGTCACGGGCATCCCGCATCCTCGTTATGTCGAGGTGCCAGCGGGTTTCATTGAACTGAAAGAGGGTACAGCGGCCAGCGAAAGCGAACTCATCGCGCATTGCACGGGCAAACTCGCGTCCTTCAAGCTGCCGCGCCACATCCGCTTCGTCGATGAGTGGCCAATGTCGACATCCAAGATCCAGAAATTTCGTTTGCGCGACATGCTTGTCGCCGAGCTTGAAAAGGAAGACGCATGAGTATCGGAAAGAGTTTTATCGCCCGCTTGCTGGTCAAGCCCGACAAGCGGTTAGACTTCATTGCACTCCAGACCGAGCTCAAAGGTCTTGTCTTCGCGCATGAACCCGATGCACTTGTTTATGAGCTTTTCCAGTCGGAACAAGACGAAAACCTGTTTCACTGCATTGCCACGTTCAGGGATGAAGCCGCATTCGACCATCACATGCATATCGATTTTCATGACAGGCTGGTTCCACCCATCCTCGCATGCCTCGCAGAAGATATGGTCGTGACAAATCACCGATCGCACAGTTGAGGAGCGCAGCCTTGTATTTACCGATCACCCATGAATCCGCTTGAGGCACGCATTCGTCGAATCGAAGACCGGCAGGCGATCAACGACCTTATTCACGCCTACACCTTCGCAATGGATAATCGGGATCTCGATTGGGCGATGGATTTGTTCACAGAAGACGGTCGGTTTCGCTCAGCAGATGGCGTCATGGATGGTCGCGGGCGGGACGCGATGGCGGACCAGTATCGCAAGCGGTATGCCTCGCTCGGTTTCAATTTTCACGTCACCCATGATCAGCATGTCACCTTCACGCACGATGATGAGGCAACGGGTCTTGTTTCAAGCCATGCCGAGGTTGTCCGCAATGGAGAAACCATGATAACGGCGATGCGCTATCACGATCTTTATCGCCGCTGCGAAGATGGAAAATGGCGTTTTGCCGATCGCTGCGTCCACTTCTTCTACTATATGCCGATTGCCGACTATCGTGAGGCGCTCAAGGGAAAAGGACGGATGCGCGCCTATGGCGACATTCGTGATGCCGATCTGCCCGAGGGCATCTGGCGCTAAAGATCGCCTGCTTGTCGGCCCTTCGGGCCATAAACGAAATTGTCGATCACATTGTGAAAATGTCGAATGCGCAGTTCCTGACTGTTCAACCACAATCCCTTGAACGCGCTTGAACGCATGCCTTTTTGAACCGTTGGCAAGTTGAAGGCGTCCTGATCAAGCACCTGGCCGATCGACCTGTCTCCATGCTTGAAATGCTGGTGACGTATGCGTTCGGGCCAGAGCTCGCCTTCGGGGACAAGTTCGAACATCCATAAATCATAGAACATCTTGTTCGGATCGGTCGGGTGAGGGCGCTGCCG
>JANNLW010000166.1:0-7687 GCA_031397145.1 Sphingomonadales bacterium
AGCCGTCGATCGATACCGGTATGGGCCTCGAACGCATCGCTGCCGTGCTGCAGGGCGTCCATGACAATTATGATACCGATACGTTCAAGGCGCTGATCGCGGAATCCGGCGAGATCACGAAAACAGCCACGACGGGAGACAATCGGGGCTCACATCGCGTGATCGCCGATCATTTGCGTACGTCAGGTTTTCTGGTGGCGGACGGCGTTTTGCCGGCCAATGAGGGGCGTGGCTATGTGCTGCGCCGGATCATGCGGCGGGCGATGCGGCACGCCCATATCCTTGGCGCGAAAGAGCCGCTTATGCACCGGCTGGTTCCGTCGCTGGTCGCGGAAATGGGTGCAGCCTTTCCCGAACTCGTCCGAGCACAACCGCTGATCGAGGCGACCTTGCAACAGGAGGAGGCCCGATTCCGCCAGACGCTCCAGAACGGGCTGCGGTTGCTCGACGAAGCGACGGCTAACATGGCCAAAGGGGATACGCTGCCCGGAGAAACCGCCTTCAAACTCTATGATACGTTCGGATTTCCTTATGATCTGACGGAAGATGCCCTGCGGATTCAAGAGCTCGGAATCGATCGGGCAGGGTTTGAGGTGGCGATGGCCCAGCAAAAGGCCGCTGCGCGTGCCGCGTGGAAGGGCTCGGGCGATCAGGCGTCGAGTGAAGTCTGGTATGACATCGCCGACGAATTCGGGAGCACCGAGTTCACAGGATATTCTTCGACAATTGGAGAAGGGCAGGTGGTTGCGCTGGTCAAGGATGGCAAACGTGTCGACGCGGCGTCGGCTGGCGAGACGGTCATGATTCTGACTAACCAGACCCCATTTTATGGCGAGAGCGGTGGGCAGATGGGGGATGCGGGCGCGATAAGTGGCGACAACAATCTAATGGGTATTGTAAACGACACTGCCAAGCCGCTGGGACGCCTTCATGCGCACACTACGAGCATCGAAAGCGGGCAGGTCTCTGTTGGCCAAACCGTCCATCTCGCGATTGACGTGGCACGCCGAAACCAGATTCGTGCCAATCATTCAGCGACCCATCTTCTTCACGCGGCGTTACGCAACGAGCTGGGTGGGCATGTGACGCAGAAGGGCAGTCTTGTCGCAGCCGAACGTTTCCGTTTTGATTTCTCGCATGCGACTGCGCTGTCGGCAGCGCAGATTGCCGGCGTCGAAGCGGACGTAAACGCGCAAATCCGCGGCAATGCGCCAGTCTCTACCCGGCTGATGACGCCCGACGATGCGATCGCCGCAGGCGCAATGGCACTGTTTGGCGAGAAATATGGCGATGAAGTCCGTGTGCTGACAATGGGTAACGATGCCTATTCGGTAGAGCTGTGCGGCGGCACTCATGTCAACGCGCTCGGTGATATCGCGCTGTTCAAGATTATCAGCGAAAGTGCTGTGTCGAGCGGTATTCGTCGTATCGAAGCATTGACAGGGGAAGCCGCAAGGCTCTGGCTGTCCGAGCGTGAGGCGCTCCTCAAGGATATGGCAGGCGCGTTCAAGACCAATCCCGAGGATGTGCCTGCACGGGTCGCCACATTGATTGAAGAGCGCAAGCGGTTGGAGCGCGAGCTTGCGGATGCGAAAAAGGCCTTGGCAACAGGCGGCGGCTCGGCTTCTACGGCAGGCCCTGAAGATATTGGCGGTGTGGCGTTTTCTGGCCAGGTGCTCAACGGAATCGATCCGAAAGAGTTGCGTGGCCTTGTCGACGAATCAAAAGGCCGGCTGGGCGAAGGCATTTCCGCCTTGGTTGCGGTCAATGACGGCCGTGCCTCGGTGGCGGTTGGCGTCACTGGCGGCCTTTCCGATCGCTTCAACGCCGTTGACCTCCTGAAGGTGGCTGTAATTGCCCTTGGGGGGCAGGGCGGGGGTGGTCGTCCCGATATGGCTCAGGGTGGCGGACCGGACGGCGACAAGGCGAATGACGCGTTGGCCGCAATCCGCGTCGCTATCGCAGGGTAGTGCGCAAGGTTCCCAATCGGGGCAGGTCGTCCAATTCACCGGCTTCCCGGATCATGGCACGCAGTTCATCGCGCTTTTCGTGGATCGAGGCGATGACGGGCCCCATTGCTACGCCCAGATCGATCAGAACCGCCTCTGATAGTTGCAGCGAGCTTTCAAGCGTTTCGGGCACCGCATCGGTCGCACCGGCGCGGTAGAGTTCGGCGGCATGATCCGTGTCCCGCGCGCGCGCGACAATGGTCAGCGTGGGAAAGCGTTTGCGCAAGTTTGCAGTCAGGCGAACGGCCTGAACGGGGTCATCCATTGTCAAGACGACCGCGCTGGCGCCTTCCAGGTCGAGACGGGCCAGCGTTGCTGGTCGTGCGGCATCGCCGAACTTGACGGGCTTGCCTTCGCGGCGTGCGATCGTCACCAGATCGACATCGGCCTCGAGGGCTACGTAGGGGCGATCGTGCACTTCCAGCATTTCGGCCACCAGTCGCCCAACCCGGCCAAAACCGATCAGAATGGTCTGGGGTTCAATCGTCGGCGTCGGCGCAGTATCCCTTTTGACGTCATGCCGCCATTCGATCCGGCGCGCGACACTGTGGCCGATCCTAGCCAGCAGGGGGGTGATCGTGAGACCAATCGCGGTCACGACTTGCCAGAAGGCTGCCGTTTCGGATGCGATAAGTTGGGCCTGCGCGGCGGCTGCCAGGACGATCAGGGTTGTTTCGGAAGGGGCGGCCATTAACAGGCCGGTTTCCGTCGCCACGCCGCGCGGTACGCCGCCAATTCGCAAAAGGCCCGTTGTTACGACCGATTTAATAAGGACAACGCCGACGACGGCAGCCGCAAGGCCGGGCAAGTTATCGAGAATCATTTCGAGGTCGACGCTCATGCCCACGGTGATGAGGAACACGCCAAGGGCCAGTCCCCGAAACGGCGCGGTCGCCGTTTCGACTTCGCCGCGATATTTGGTTTCGGCAATCAGGAGGCCGGCAACCAGCGCCCCCACAATCGGGGACAGTCCGGCAATCGCTGTTGCAAGGCTCGCCAGGATCACGATCAACAGGCTGGCAGACAGGAAAAGTTCGGGGCTTTTTGTTCGTGCAGCCTGTGCAAAAAGAGGGGGAATCAACCAGCGACCGAGAACAAGCAGCAAGATTACCGTCAGCGCGCCGAAACCGATAACCTGTGCGAGCCCGCCAAGGCCACCGGCTGCCATTGGCCCGATTGCGCCGAGCAGGAAGATGATTGGCACCAGTGCAAGATCTTCGAACAAGAGCATGGCGAGCGCCAGACGCCCGACCGCACTTGATGTTCCCGCGATGGGCAAGACAAGTGCCGTAGACGAAAGCGCCAGCGCCAGACCAAGTCCGAACGACGCGCCGGGCGTTTCCCCAACGATCCAGAGAGCGGCACCAATAATCACAGCCGAGCCGACGAGTTCGGATGAGCCAAATCCCAGCAGCGGTTTGCGCATGGCCCAGAGGCGACCGAAGGACAGTTCCAGTCCGATCGAAAAGAGCAAAAGGATGATGCCAAGTTCGGCAAAGGGCGCAATGGCCTGCTGGTCACTGATCGTGATCCAACTCAACCATGAATAGTCTTTGACCAGCGTACCCAGTCCAAACGGGCCGACAAGCACGCCAACAAGGATGAAGCCGATCACCGGTGTGATCCTGAGGCGCGCGAAAGCGGGGATCACCAGCCCGGCTGCACCGAGGATCACCAGCGCATCGCTGAAGCCGTCAGTCTGATATTCGAGCGCCATCTCTTTCCCTTAGCGCGATATTGCAGCATATGTCAGCCTCATGGGATCGGACGTGATCATCGTTGGAGGCGGGCCGGCTGGAATGATGGCCGGGTTGTTGTTTGCCCGTGCGGGCATATCGACGCTGGTGCTTGAAAAACATGGAGATTTCCTGCGCGATTTCCGGGGGGACACGGTTCATCCGTCAACCATGGAAATTCTCGATCAGCTGGGCCTGCTCGAACGATTTCTGGAACGGCCGCACAACCGCGTTTCCCAAGCTAGGCTGACAATTGGCGGGCAGACATTGACGCTTGGCGAACTGGGCCACTTGAAGACACGAACTCCGTTCATCGTGATGATGCCACAATGGGAGTTTCTCGATTTCCTGAAACACGAGGCAATGCAGTTTCCGGCGTTCAAACTCAAAATGGTCGCTGACGTTACCCGCCTCATTGGTGATGGCGGGCGAATTGTTGGCGTTGCCTTTGCCGATGGTCGCGAAATCAACGCAGGAAAACTAGTCATCGCGGCAGACGGGCGCAGTTCGATCGTTCGTCGCGAACATTTGTTGCCGGTTACCGTTTTAGGCGCCCCGATGGACGTATTCTGGTTCGGCGTTCCAAAGAAGGACGAAGGGGGCGAAGCCCTGCAGGGGCTTGTCGCGGCTGGAAGCATGATGGTTCTGATCGATCGTCATGACTATTGGCAGTGCGGCTTTATCTTCCCCAAGGGCAGGGCCGAAATGCTGCGGGCCGAAGGGATTGCGGCGATGCGCTCCCGGATCGAATTGGCCGCTCCTACGCTAGGTCCACTCGAGTCTGTTCTTACCGACATGAGCCAGTTGCATCTGCTTTCTGTCGCTCTCGATCGCCTCGACTGCTGGCATCGGCCCGGCCTGCTTGCGATTGGAGATGCCGCCCATGCAATGTCGCCTGTGGGCGGAATCGGGATCAACCTCGCAATCCAGGACGCCGTGGCAGCCGCGAATTTGCTCGCAGCGCCAATGCGGGAACGCGCAAATGTTGATCACCTCCTCAACCGCGTTGAAAAGCGGCGCCTGTTTCCAACGCGGGTCATACAAAGCGGCCAAAAGGCAGTTCAGGATCGCATTATTGGTGCCGTTTTCAGGCCGGACGCGAGAATGGATCGACCAGCATGGCCGCTACGGATGCTAAACCGCTTTCCCTTGTTGCGGCGCATACCCGGCCGGATTGTCGGCTTTGGCGTGCGGCGCGAACGGGTTACATCGCCTCTCGCTTAGGCCCAGTTCGCCATTTCCGTTTCAAGGTTGGCCCGAACGGTTTCGAAGAATTGTTCGGTCGTCATCCAAGGCTGGTCTGGCCCGATCAGGATCGCAAGATCCTTTGTCATCGCGCCATCCTCGACCGACTTGATGCAGACTCGCTCCAGCGTTTCGGCAAAGCGGATTACATCAGGCGTTTCGTCGAACTTGCCGCGGAATTTAAGACCGCCCGTCCATGCGAAGATCGACGCAATCGGGTTGGTCGACGTTGCCTTGCCTTGCTGGTGCATGCGATAATGACGGGTCACGGTGCCGTGCGCGGCTTCGGCTTCAACGGTTTTGCCATCTGGCGAGAGCAGCACCGAGGTCATGAGGCCGAGCGAGCCGAAGCCTTGGGCCACCTGGTCCGACTGCACGTCTCCGTCGTAGTTCTTGCAGGCCCAGACAAACTTGCCTGACCATTTGAGCGCGGAGGCAACCATATCGTCAATCAGGCGATGCTCGTAAACGATGCCGGCTTCTTCGAATTTGGCCTTGAACTCGGCATCGAAGATCTCGGCAAACAGATCCTTGAACTGGCCATCATACGCCTTGAGGATCGTGTTCTTGGTTGAAAGATACAGTGGCCAGCCACGGTTCAATGCATAGTTCATCGACGCGCGGGCAAAGTCGCGGATTGATTCGTCAAGATTGTACATGCCCATCGCGACGCCGGAGGCTGGAAAGTCGAACACTTCCTCCTCGATCCGCTGGCCATCTTCGCCTTCCCAGATCATCCGCAGCTTGCCTGGTCCAGGGACACGAAAGTCTGTGGCGCGATACTGGTCTCCAAAGGCGTGGCGACCGACAACGATCGGATCTGTCCACCCCGGGATGAGCCGCGGGACGTTCTTGATGACGATCGGCTCACGGAATACAACGCCGCCAAGGATGTTGCGGATCGTGCCGTTTGGCGATTTCCACATCTTTTTGAGCTTGAACTCAACCACACGATCTTCATCGGGCGTGATCGTGGCGCATTTCACGCCGACGCCATATTGCTGGATCGCCTTTGCACAATCGACCGTGATCTGGTCGTTGGTCTGGTCGCGCATCTCGACCGCAAGATCGTAATATTTCAAATCGATATCAAGGAAGGGAAGAATGAGTTGTTCGCGGATCCATTGCCAGATGATCCGGGTCATCTCATCGCCGTCAATCTCTACGACCGGGGTCTTTACCTTGATCTTGGCCATTTGTTTTCGCTTTCTCCGCGGGTCTCTCAACATGTGCTCTAAGACGGTGCGCGCAGGCAATCAACCGCTTCTGCTTGCAAGCGCAGTGCCCATTCCCTAGAAAGCAAGTCCATGGCCGCACTAGAAAAAAATGACCCTCCCAATGGGGGCGTTAAATGGCGTTTCCCCTCAGTTCATCCTGAAGGACGCAAATTCGCACTGATTGCAGCCGGCATTACCGGTGTCGTGGCCATCATGGGCTGGGACATTCTGGGCTGGTTGATGGTCGGTGTGACTTTATGGGTTGTGGCATTCTTCAGGGATCCAGTTCGCACAATCCCGCGGGACGATCGCTATGTTATTGCGCCCGCCGACGGCATGGTGACGCTGATCCAGAATGTACCGCCGCCAAACGAACTGGCCGGCCCGGACGGACTTGGCGACGAGTTCATGGTTCGCGTGTCGATTTTCATGAGTGTTTTTGACGTTCACATCAACCGCTCTCCGATTTCAGGTACGATCAAACAGGTCATCTACATTGCTGGCAAATTCCTCAATGCGGATCTCGACAAGGCCAGCGAAGACAATGAGCGCCAGCATCTGCTGGTCGAACGAAGTGACGGCGTGCGGATCGGCTTTACCCAAATCGCCGGGCTCGTCGCGCGACGGATCGTTCCGTTTGTAAAGCCGGGCGATATCGTTGCGGCTGGCCAGCGGGTCGGACTGATCCGTTTCGGTAGCCGTGTCGATGTCTATCTTCCGGCGGGGACAGCGCCGAAGGTTGCGCTCGGCCAGCGCTGCGTCGCGGGAGAGACCGTGCTTGGCATCATCGGCGACAAGGACGGCGTGTGCGGGGTTCGTCTTTGAGCGAACAACCTGCAAATGCGAGGCCCGGACTCAGCCTCAGGGCCGTGCCGCCCAATGCCATTACCGCACTGGCGCTGTGCTTTGGCCTGACCGGCATACGCTATGCCATTTCGGCGACAGGTGTGGATCCACAGGTTGGTGATTGGGAGCGAGCGATTGGCGCTATTGTCGTTGCCGGCGTGCTTGATGGAATCGATGGCCGGGTTGCACGGCTGTTGAAAGCGGAAAGCCGGTTCGGCGCTGAGCTTGATTCGCTTTCGGACGTGATCGCGTTTGGTGTCTCGCCTGCGATTATTCTCTATCTCTGGTCGCTTCAGCAATTGCCGCGTTTTGGCTGGATTTTTGCACTGGCGCTCGCCGTAAGCTGTGCATTGCGACTTGCGCGATTCAATGCGCGGATCGATGTCGTGGACCAGCCCCACAAGTCTGCAGGCTTCCTGACTGGCGTACCGGCTCCTGCAGCCGCAGGTTTGGCATTCACGCCGCTCTACCTGTGGCTGGTTACCGAAAATGAATGGTTCCGCGAACCCTTTGTCGTCGCCCCTTGGGCAGGGCTGGTTGCGTTCCTGATGATATCGAATGTCGCAACCTTCAGCTGGGGTTCAATACGTGTCCGCAGGCATGTCAGGCTCGAAGTCATCCTGCTTGCAGCCCT
>JANNLW010000200.1:0-1122 GCA_031397145.1 Sphingomonadales bacterium
ACATGCACGTTGACGCCGAGGCGATCGATCAATCCCTTATAGTAAAGCCGTGACCCGCCGGGCCCGGCAAAAGCCACAGCACCCATTGGATCGAGCCAGACTTCGCTCGCATGGGCGGCAAGCAAATAGGCATCGTCGGAATATCCTGTTGCAAAGGCAAGGATTGGCTTTTTGGCCGCCTTCACACGATCAAGCGCAGCTCCCACATTTTCAAGCGCAACCTGTCCGCCGCCTGAAAAACTGTCCAGATCCAGCACGACGGTCTTGATGTCGTCATCCGTTTCTGCGGCCTTCAAGGCTTGAAGGATTTCCGACAGTTCATATTGCCTGCTTACCGGTGATTGGCCGAAAAGCAGGTCGCGCGGATCAAGCGCCTCGCGTTGCTCGACGATCGGACCTTCAAGCGCAATCAGGAGAGCACCGTCTTTTCCGCCATTCGGGTTCGGAGTTGACGACAGTAGTGCATAGAGCCCGGCGAAAAAGGCGAGCATAGCAAGAAGGACAAGAGCATCCTTGATTCCGACCAGCAGCGCCCACGCACCTTTTACCAGTTTCATTCCATCGCCTTCATGTACATGCCAAGCTTGGATGTGCGTTAGGCGAGGCGGCGTCGGCTGTAAACCGAGCGAAGTGCTACCAGCGGATCAGGTGCGGGACGACAAGCCTGCCGACGACTGCGCACATTGCAATTGCGCCGGTATACCAGAGCCCGACATAAAACACCGTAACGCTTTCACAGTGCAAGCCATAGGCAAAGGTTCCAAAGCTGCCCGAGGCAAGCCCCACCAACCAGCCAATGCGGTTGAGGGCTGTCGGCGCGCCCTGGCGCAACCAGAGCGTCAAAGATGTGCCAATCAGCAACGCCCCTCCAGCACTAAAAGCAAGACAGATCCGGCCATCAAAGTCGAACAGGACGGCGGGTGGGAAACCGTCACCGGCGAAGGTCAGCACAATGCTTGTCAGCGGAAACAGTGAAGCCGCCGCCAGCGCCCAGCGCCAGCCGGAGCTGACTTGGCCGACGCCTGGCCGCGCAGAAGCCACAACCGCCACAAGAGTGGCAAAGCCAAGCACGAGCATCATGCCTTCGCGCATCATCACCATTGGATGCGGTTTGCCCGCAAC
>JANNLW010000210.1:0-8662 GCA_031397145.1 Sphingomonadales bacterium
CATCAACGCCGAGCTTGAACGCGCCACGCGCCCGCTGCTCGATCGCACGCGGATGGTGGACACGCTGCTGTTGGCGCGGCGCAAGCATCCGGGAGGGTCGAACCGGCTCGACGACCTGTGCGTGCGCTATCGCATCGACAGTTCGCGCCGCCGCCTTGAATGCGACATCGACATCGCCCGCCTCGCCGACACGATGGCCCCTGCCGTCAATCAGCGCGCCCCAGGCCTTTTCGATTTCTGCGTCTGAATCTTCGGTCGCGGCACCGCCAGTCCATTCTACCTTCAGCGCATCGCGCCCTTTTAGTGCCGCCCAGTGGCTGTCAGCGACAATTGCGACGCCAGCGGCGAGAGGCCTGTTGCGCCATGTGCTTTCCGGCGCGATCGTCGGCAAGCGAACGATCCGGCGCACGCCCCGGATCGCCAGCGCGTCGCTTCCATCGACGCTGGCAATCGCTGCATCCAGAACAGGCGCGCGTAACACCACGGCATGGAGCATTCCTGGAAGCTTTTGATCGATACCGAAAAGCGATGCGCCGGTCACGATGGCCCGCGCGGCTTTCTGCTTTTGAGCGGTGCCAATCAGCTTGTGTTGCGAGCGCGGCTTGAGAGGCAGAGGAACCGCAGGCATAGGAAGAATTGCGGCGGCCGCAGCCAGTGCCCCATAGGATTCAGAACGTCCACCAGCGCAGGTGGAGTGGCGGGCGCTGTCGCTGGACGCAGGGTGTTGATTGGCAAACCTGACTTCCTCCGCGAGAACGGAGTGGCCGACATCGCAGCACTCGAAACGCTCGCCGCTCCGCACCAGGCCGAAGGCGCGACCGCCATCTGTTGAAAGTTCGGTCATTGAAACCAACCAGCGGGCGGCTGCCGCCTGCATCAGCATGTTACGCACGATTGCACCCGCCTGGCGCGCGCCATCATACGCGTCCCAGATCGCCGTCGACCCTCCGGCACCGTCGGCGAAAAGGCGCGGATCAAGCTCATTTTTTGCGTTGCGACGCATACGAGGAACCATGTTTTCGACCGACACCTGGTCAAAGGGGAAATCGAGTTCCTCGACGATTAGCATCGGGATCGACGTATTGGTCCCTTGTCCGATTTCGGTTGTGGCGGTGCGGATGACGAGGCGGTTGTCCGGCGTCAACCGAACATACAGGCCAAGATCGATCGGCGCCCCGCTGGCGGCGGTCGCGCTATGCGGCATGGCGATGACCATCGCGCCTGCCACGACGGAGATTTTGATGAACGCGCGGCGATCAAGCGCGGCAGTCACGCTGCCCTGCCTTTCATGGCTTCAGCAGCACGGTGCACGCCTTTGCGCACCCGGGCATAGCTGCCGCAACGACAGAGATTGTTTAATTCAGAATCGATTTCGGCGTCACTTGGATCCGGGATACGCTTCAACAAATCCACGACCGCCATGATCTGACCGGTCTGACAATACCCGCATTGCGCGACATCTTCCTCAATCCACGCCTGTTGAACGGGGTGCAATGTTTCGCCATTTGCAAGGCCTTCGATCGTCATGACGCGTGCGCCCTCAAGTGCCGCCATCGGGGCAACGCAGGATCTGGTTGCGGCGCCATTGATATGGACAGTGCATGCGCCACAACTCGCTATTCCGCAGCCAAATTTGGTGCCAACCAGATCGAGTCCGTCGCGAAGATACCAGAGAAGCGGCATGTCGGGATCGCCGGTATAGACGACCTGCCTGCCATTGACCGTGAGTGAGATTGCCACAAACTGCTCCCGCAACTTGACCGTACTCAATTCTAGCAAACACCAAGTTGCGACGGCACCTACATGTCGACGATCAACGTAACCCTTTCGACAGACGACCAAAACGCATCACGCGCCGAAAACCCGAGCGAAGACAGTGTCGACATGTTTCAGGTGATACGCAAGATCGAACTTCTCCTCGATCTCACCGGGAGAGAGGGCCGCTGTCACGTCGGGATCAACCTTGAGCAATTCCAGGAGCGAGAGCGCACCGTCCGAGTCCCAGACTTTCATCGCGTTGCGCTGCACCAGATGATATGCATCTTCGCGACTTACGCCCGCCTGTGTGAGTGCGAGCAGCACGCGTTGCGAATGCACGAGGCCGCCCATCTTGTCCAAATTCTTTTGCATCCGTTCGGGATAGACAAGCAGCTTGTCGATCACGCCGGTCAACCGCGCCAAGGCAAAGTCCAAGGTGATTGTCGCATCCGGGCCGATATAACGCTCTACAGACGAATGGCTGATGTCGCGTTCATGCCAAAGCGCCACATTTTCCATTGCTGGCAGCGCATAGGATCGGATCATGCGGGCAAGCCCGGTCAAATTCTCGGTCAGTACAGGATTTCGCTTGTGAGGCATGGCCGACGAGCCCTTTTGGCCCGGCGAGAAATATTCCTCCGCCTCAAGAACTTCGGTGCGCTGGAGATGCCGCACTTCGGTCGCGAGGCGCTCGATCGACGAGGCGATTACCCCCAGCGTCGCAAAATACATTGCGTGGCGGTCGCGCGGGATGATCTGGGTCGAGACAGGCTCGATTGCCAGACCCAGTTGGCCCGCAACATGCTCTTCGACCCGTGGATCGATGTTGGCAAAGGTCCCAACCGCACCGGAGATGGCACAGGTTGCGATATCCTTGCGTGCCGCGACCAATCGTTCCCGCCCACGCGCGAACTCGGCATAGGCTTCCGCCATTTTTAGCCCGAATGTGACGGGTTCCGCATGAATTCCGTGGCTGCGCCCGATGCACGGCGTCATCCGGTGCTCAAGGGCACGGCGTTTTATGACCGCGAGAAGCGTGTCGATATCATCGAGCAGGATATCAGTTGCGCGCGTAAGCTGGACCGAAAGGCAGGTATCGAGCACGTCCGAACTGGTCATGCCCTGATGCATGAACCGCGCATCGTCGCCGACCTGTTCGGCCACCCAGGTGAGGAAAGCGATCACATCGTGCTTGGTCACCGCTTCGATCGCGTCGATTGCCGGCACGTCGATTTCTGGCTTGGTTGCCCACCAATCCCAAAGGCTTTTCGCCGCAGAAGCGGGAATGACGCCAAGTTCCGCCAACGCGTCCGTCGCGTGCGCCTCGATTTCGAACCAAATGGCGAAGCGCGACTCCGGCTCCCAGATCTTGACCATGTCTGGGCGGGAATAGCGCGGGACCATCGATTTTCCTTGTCGGCAAAAGGGGAATGCGGCGTCCCTAACAGAGGGGGCAGCGCGCTTCAAACGACGAAGGAGAAATTTCGTGTCGGTGTATCCATTTTGCTCTCAGATACGTATACCAAAAACCGGACATGGCGTTTGCTCCCCCGGCGTTTGGGCGGAAGGCACTTTGAACATGTTTCACCTGAACAAGTCCCTCACCATCACTTTGCGAATCTGGCTGAAGGTCTATGCATCGCTGATGACTTCCGTCCGTCCGCTGGTCGATCTGGGCGCGCGTTTCTGGCTCTTTCAGGCCGTTTCGATGCAAGCAATGAGTGGTCTCGATTCCGTGCTGCTTCTCATGATCGCGGCATCGCTGTTGCTGCTGGTCGGGCTGATGACGCGCGGCGTGGCTGTCCTGTTGCTGATCCCTGTAGTCCTTGCGCAAATCGGCGGCGATCCGATTGATGGACAACTGTTCCAAATTGCTTTTCTGACCTGGTTCATCGTTCACGGCGCGGGTTCGTTTTCTATGGACACGCTGCTCTCATCAGGCTTGACCGACGGCGCGTTGCCAATCGTTCCCAGCCTGATACGGGCTGGCGCTTTCCTTGAACGGCATGGCCAGCCAATCTATCTCGCGGTGCTCAGGCTGTGGCTGGCGGCGACTTGGTATTTTCTCGCTTTCCTGCCCGAAGTCTCGCAAAGCGCGGCGCCACTCCTGCCGGTCAATACGTTTTCAAACGCGCCACCCGCATTCGCGTTCATTGGCTTCCCGCTGGCCCTTTTGGGTTTCGCGATGCCGACACAGCTTGCCTTGCTGGCACTCGGCATCTTCGGGCAACAGGCGATCGGCATGATGTCGGGCCTCGAGATGACGGGTGTCGATCCGCTGGCCCTGTTCGTTTGCGCATTGGCAGGATTTTATGGAGGCGGGCATTTGTCCGTGGACCGCACAATATCCGAATGGCTTCAGACCAATATTCTTTTCGAGCGGCGCGACGATCACATCCCCGAGGAATGGCCGCGTATTGTCGTGGTCGGCGCAGGCTTCGCCGGGCTTGCCTGTGCGACGAGACTGGCGCGGCTGCCTGTGCGGCTGACCGTGATCGACCGGCAGAATTATCACCTGTTCCAACCCTTGCTCTATCAGGTCGCGACGGCGAGCCTCTCGCCTGCAGATATCGCCATTCCGATCCGCGGACTGTTTCGCACCGATCACAATGTCAACGTCCTGTTGGGGGAGGTTACGGCGATCGACAAATCAGATCGGTACGTTAGGATGGGCTCTCGATCCGTCCCCTATGACTGGCTGGTGATCGCGACGGGCGCCCGCCATAGCTATTTTGGACGCAATGACTGGTCTCCCTTTGCGCCAGGACTCAAACGCATTGACGATGGCGTGCAGATTCGCGGACGCGTGTTGCGGGCTTTTGAACGGGCAGAAGCTGCCGAGACTGACGAGGAACGTGAACGCCTTTTGAATTTCGTGGTAATTGGCGGCGGCCCGACCGGAGTCGAGATGGCGGGTGCGATTGCGGAAATGGCGTCACATGGCCTGAGGGACGATTTCAGGATGATTGACCCCGCCGCTGCGCGAGTCATGCTGGTTCATGCAGGCGATCGGCTATTGCCGCCTTTCGCCCCTGTCATGTCGGCAGAAGCGCAAAAGGCTCTTGAACGGCTCGGCGTCGAAGTCCGGCTTAATGCCCGTGTCAGCGGGATCGAGCCGCAAGCCGTTGTGATCGGTGCGGATCGGATTGCCACTGAAACCGTGATCTGGGCAGCAGGCGTGACCGCCTCGCCCGCGGCGCAGTGGCTCGACGTCGAGCCCGGGCCGTCGGGTCGCGTGTTGGTCGGAGATGATCTCAGCCTGCCAGGGCATCCGGAGATATTCGTGGTCGGCGATGTCGCGGCGAGCATGGGCTGGAAAGGCAAGCCAGTCCCCGGCCTCGCGCCAGCGGCAAAGCAGGCTGGGCGCTATGTCGCTGACCTGGTCCGTGCCTCGCTGGCAGATCAGCCCAAGCCGCCCGGCTTTATCTATCGCCATCAGGGCAATCTGGCGACAATTGGTCGGAAATCTGCGGTGGTTGAAATCGGCCGTTTGAAGATTGCAGGCGCCCCGGCCTGGTTCCTTTGGGGTGCTGTGCATGTCGGTTTTTTAGTGGGCGGGCGTAACCGGATCTCGGTGATTGCCAACTGGATGTGGTCCTACTTCACCTTGCGTTTTGGAGTGGGGCTCATCACCGGCGGGGATGAAGCCCGGCAATAACCCTTTCTACGCAACCGTCATAAACGGCGGGTCTGCAATCTGTTGGCGGGATTCGTTCATCAGACGCCCCCAATCTGCAGACAATTGGGTAAAATAGGCATCATTTTCCATGATGCGGCGTCGGATGATAGGTCTGGAGCGATCCGCCGGGACAACAATCAGATCAAACGGGAGTCCAACCGAGAGGTTCGAGCGCATTGTAGAGTCAAAGGAGATCAATCCAACTTTTACGGCCTCATCGAGCGTTGAATCCCATTGGAGCGCGCGGTCGAGGATGGGTTTTCCATATTTGAGTTCGCCGATCTGCGCGAAGGGGCTGTCCGGTTGGCATTCTATGAAATTGCCTTCGGAATAAACCAGGTAGAGCATGAGCGGCCCATCGCCGACCCGACCTCCGAGCAGGAGCGACACTTCGGCATTGATGCCTGTGCCATGAAGCGTTCGGCCAATGTCTCTCCGAGCATCGGCCAATGCCTCACCGACCAGCTGTGCCACACGGAACATGGTGGGCATCGTCGCCACCGTGCGTTTTGGTGTATCTTCGCTTTCCGGATCGAGTCCTTCTGCCAGCATCGAGAGCATCGCCTGCGTCACGGACAGACTTCCAGCCGACGCACAGATGATCAGCCGATCTGCGTCGTCGGCCAGGATGTGCAGCTTGTTATAGGTCGAGATATTGTCGATCCCAGCATTGGTGCGGGTGTCAGAGATGATCACCAGCCCGGCCTTGGGCCGCATTCCCACGCAATAGGTCATTTTCCAGGGCGCCTTTAACAGTCCAAGATGACGTGGCGCGAGACTATGCCTGTGTCTGGCTCATCGCAACCCGGACTTCGACATCAAGTTCCTCAATCCCCCCGCCACGGCGTGTGCCCGAAAGCGGCGTCGAGTCTCCGGCATCAAGCCCGACGGCAACGCGGACGTAGGTTTCACCGGGGGAGCGCCCCATCGATGGGTCAAATCCGACCCAGCCGGTGCCCTCCACGAACAGTTCACCCCAGCAATGCGCCGATTTATGGCTCCCCATATTGGGGCCGTCGAGGCAATGGCCCGAAACCAGTCGGGCCGGATACCCCGAAGCACGAGCAGCCGCGAGCAAGACATGCGCACAATCGCGAACACTCCCCCGCCCTTCGACCAAAACATCGGCCGCCGTGCGACTTTTTGGCGTTCGTCCCGCTTCGACGCTCACTGCTGCATTTACAGCGGCGTTCAGAGCAACGGCACGTTCCAAACTTGCGGCCCCCTGCCCTGCGAGAGCAACCAACGCATCGTCAGCAAGCGTCAACGGCGTCGTTCTCGTAAAGAAGATAGGTGGCAGCGGTTCCAGTGTATTCTTGACGAGCCCAGCCATATCGTCGGTCAATACGTCTCCACGCACCATAATGGCAACGGCATCAACCGGCCCGTCAACATACAACATGGTGGTGATGTTGCCGTAACCGTCATGCCCCTCCCGAAGCCTTGCATCACAATCAACATCGATCCGCCAATCTATCACGGTCTGGGCAGCATAGTCGATCGGCGTCATCCGGAGGAGCTGGACAACACGGGCCTGCGGTTCGCTGAAACGGTATTGGGTACGGTGATCAATCGTCAAACGCATCAAAGAAACCTGAACTGTTTTGCAATCGCACCGTCAAGTGCCGCGTTGGATTCGAGGAAGTCCTCTAGATACTCATGAAGGCCGGTCGCGATGATCTGTTCGATCGTTGCACTGCCGAAATCGGTGTGGCGCGCCCGGGCGAGTCGATCTGCTTCGCCCTGGTTGCCAGTATCCTTTCCAATCCCCGCAAGATGCTGGACCACTTCTTCCGCGCATGCGGCGAGCGATCGTGGCAGTTCACGACGAAGAATCAGCAACTCGGTAACGAGCCAGGGCTTTAAGCCCTCGCGATAGAGCCAGCGATAGGCATTCACGGCGGAAACGGTCTGAAGGATTGTGGTCCATTGGTCGCGGTCGACCGTACCGCCGACAACTTCACCCTCTGGCAGGAGTATGTGATATTTCACATCGAGCAGCCGCGCTGTGTTGTCGGCTCGTTCAACGGCAGCACCCAACCGGATGAAGCGCGACGAAGGATTACGCAGCATGCGGCTAATTGCACCCTCAAAACCGCGTGTCTCGGCCTCTGCCTGAGCCACCAGATTCAAGACCTGCTCAGTGTCGCCCAGGCTCTTCTTGCCGTGAAACAACAACCAGGCGCTGTTGATCGTGCTCCACGCCTCACGTGACAGCGACGTGCGGACGGCTTTTGCATTATCGCGCGCCGAGTTGAGACACGACAGGACCGAACCCGGATTTTCTGTGGAGACTGTCAGGAAGCGTGTCACGCTCTCCGGCGTCAGCGTCTGTTTTGCAAGTTTGAAGGGTTCATCCGCATCGAGCACCTTCATTGCACTGAGCCATGCAGCATCCCCTGCCGGCCGGGTCGAAAGGGCATCGAGTCTCAATGTCGCTTCCACGAGCCGGGCTGTGAATTCTGCCCGCTCGATATAGCGACCCAGCCAGTAGAGGCATGAAGCAGTCCGCGACAGCATCAGCCTGCCTCGCCATCATTGGCCAGGATGAAACTGTCCTTGGTTCCGCCCCCCTGGCTCGAATTGACAACCAGCGAGCCTTGCTTGAGCGCGACACGGGTCAACCCGCCCGCGACGACCTTTACCTTGCCGGGCTGGCTCAGGACAAAAGGCCTGAAATCCACATGACGAGGTGCAATCCCAGTATCCGTAAGGGTTGGGACGGTGGAAAGGGCAAGTGTCGGTTGCGCGATATAGCGATGGGGCGCGGCTTTCAATGCGGCCCGGAACTCCTCGATCTGGGCATGGGTTGCCATCGGCCCGACGAGCATCCCGTATCCACCCGAGCCGTCGACCAGCTTCACAACCAGCTTTTCAAGATTGTCGAGAACATATTTCAGTAACTGCGGCTCGCGACAGCGAAACGTCTCGACATTGGGAAGCAGCGTATCGCCGCCCGAGTAATAGCGGACAATTTCCGGCATGTACGAATAGACCGCCTTGTCGTCGGCAATCCCTGTCCCCGGCGCGTTGACGATGGTCACGTTGCCCGCACGATATGCCGAAATCAGCCCCGGCACACCAAGCATCGAGTCCGGGCGGAAGATCAGCGGATCGAGAAAATCATCATCGATCCGGCGATAGATGACGTGCACCTGTACGCGACCCGTTATGGTGCGCATCCAGACCTTGTCATCATCAACCTCAAGATCAGCCGCCTCGACC
>JANNLW010000176.1:0-13117 GCA_031397145.1 Sphingomonadales bacterium
GCGGTGAAATCCGCATCCGCTGCGTCCGGTACGCATGACAGGCTGATCAGCCGGTCTTCAAAGGCGAATGGGCCGTCCTGACCATGATGGATCCCTGAGAGGTGGCGCAGGCTTGTCCCGGCCGAGAAATGCCCGCTGAGCCCATCGTCTGTCTGGATGTTTGAGGTCAGCAGGTCGAAGTGGTAGCTGCCGGTGCGCTCGGCGATGGCCTTGCCGATATCGGGAATGTCGAGCACGGCGGATTGCACGTGCGGATAGGCGACGAAAGTTCCTGCCTTGCGTCGCCGTTCGAGAAGGCCGGTACGGACGAGTGCCGTCAGCGCCTTGCCCACAGTGGCACGGGCACAGCCATAATGGGCGACAAGTTCATGTTCGAACGGAATGCGGTGGCCCGGTTGCCATTCACCCGACGCGATGCGTGCTTCGATCTCTGAGCGTATTCGCTGCGCAATCGTCATTGCGCCATGATCCTGTCCACCACCTTAAGGTAGCGGGTGGTTATATCTTTACTGTTTCGGTGCTTCCCACCCGACACCAGCTTGCGTCCGCGTTTCCAGACGGTGTCGATGCAGCTGTTGCGAGCGGTAAATATCAAGTTATCGAGCAGTTGATCGCCCTTGCGACCATGCAGCGCCGGATGGGCGGCATTCAGCGTCACGAAATCTGCTTTATGGCCAACGGTCAGCCCCGGCTTTATCCCCATGGCTTGTGCGCCGCCAGCCAGCGTGGCTTCGAACAACCGCCTCGCGACCGAGGGGTGCGCGTCGCTTGCCAGGATATTGCGCCCCTGGTGCGCAAGCCGCTGACTATATTCAAGACCGCGCAATTCCTGAGCGGGATCGATCAGTATGTTGGAATCCGTGCCAGTACCGATCCGGCCCCCCGCATTTAGAAACCGCAGCGCGGGGAAAATACCGTCGCCGAGATTGGCTTCTGTAATGGGGCACAATCCTGCGACCGCACCGCTTGCGGCCAGCGCATCGGTTTCCGCTTCGGTCAGATGTGTCGCGTGGATCAGGCACCAGCGTTCATCGAGCCCGGCATTTTCAAGCAGCCATTCAACCGGGCGGTGTCCGGAAAAAGCCAGACTGTCCTGCACTTCCTTTTGCTGTTCGGCGGCGTGAATATGGATCGGCCCTTGTGGGTGCATGGCAACCAGCGCGGCGAGTTCATCGGGTGTCACCGCGCGCAGGCTGTGCGGGGCGATACCAAGGTGATCGCCATTCGAAAGGAGCGGGCGGCAAAGCTCGAGCAGACGTGCAAAGCTCTCCAGATCATGGATGAAACGGCGCTGGCCATGATTGGGGGCCTGTCCGCCAAAATTGCTGTGCGCGTAAAAGACGGGAAGCAAGGTCAGGCCGATACCCGTGGCCTGCGCGGCAGCGGCAATGCGCGCGGCCATTTCGGCGGGATCGGTATAAGCCCCGCCATCCGCATCATTATGAAGATAGTGGAATTCGCCGACATGGGTGTAGCCCGTTTCCAACATCTCTGCGTAGGCCATGGCTGCAATCGCTTCCATATCGTCCGGGGTCAGCCGATCGAGGAAACGATACATGACTTCACGCCAGCTCCAGAAATTATCGTCGCTGTTGCCACCGCGATGTTCTGCAAGGCCCGCCATGCCGCGCTGAAAGGCATGGCTGTGGACATTGGCAAGTCCTGGTAGAATGATTTGGTGCACTTCATCGTCGGGCGCTGCAGGGATCCCGGTTTCCAATGATGCAATCAGCCCGTCAGCAACAGTGAACCGAACATTTCCTACCCAGCCTTCGGGGAGAAGTGCGGTTGCGGACCAGAATGCGGGCATCGAAGACTCTCCAATGAATGGCAATATTATGTCTAGACATAATGAATTTGATATGCAACTCTTATGTCCATGAGCAGCGAATCTCCCCTCAGATGCGATCGTCTTTGGCTCGACGCAAGGCTGGCACCGATGACGGGCACTGGTGTGGTGGAAGACGGCGTCATCGCCTGCAAGGACGGTCGGATCGTATATGCTGGCAGCCGGGCGGATGCGCCAGCGTTGCAGGCAGCGGAAGTGATGGAGTGTTCGGGCCGCTGGATTACGCCGGGGCTCATCGATTGCCACACCCATATCGTCCACGCTGGCGACCGAGCCCATGAATTTGAGCTACGGCTGGCGGGCGCGAGCTATGAAGAAATTGCTCGCGCAGGCGGTGGCATTGTCTCCACGATGAAAGCGACGCGAGCCGCCAGTCTCGCTGAACTGGTGCAGTCCGCCTTGCCGCGCCTCGATGCCCTGATCGCCGAGGGCGTGACGACAATCGAGATCAAATCTGGCTATGGCCTTTCGCTGGATGATGAGCTGAAAATGCTCCAAGCGGCCCGGACACTGGGCGAAGCGCGCGGGGTGACGGTCAGGTCCAGCCTGCTCGCGGCCCATGCCTTGCCTCCTGAATTTGCAGGCGACGCCGATGGTTATATTGCGCATGTCTGCGACACGATCATCCCGGCTGTCGCGCAGGCAGGCCTCGCCGATGCAGTCGATGGGTTTTGCGAGTCAATCGGTTTCACGACTGCACAGATCGAACGTGTGTTCCAGGCTGCGAAGGCACACGGACTACCGGTGAAGCTCCACGCCGAGCAACTGTCCAACAGTCACGGAGCAGCGCTTGCTGCCCGCTATGGTGCATTGTCAGCCGACCATCTCGAACATCTCGACGATGCTGGCATTGCCGCGATGGCAGCGGCAGGGACTGTCGCGGTTTTCTTGCCGGGCGCCTATTATTTCACCCGCGAAACGCTGCCGCCGCCAATTGGCAAGCTGCGCGTTGCCGGTGTAGCGATGGCACTGGCGACCGATTGTAACCCCGGAACCTCGCCGCTCACTTCTTTGTTGCTCGCGATGAACATGGGGGCGACGCTCTTTCGATTGACAGTGGAGGAATGTCTCGCCGGGGTAACATGCGAGGCAGCCCGCGCACTCGGGATGCTCGATCAGGTCGGGACATTGGAAGCCGGTAAAACGTGCGATCTTGCCATCTGGAATATCGAACGCCCCGCTGAGCTGGTCTATCGCATGGGCGCGAACCCGCTGCATCAACGCATCTGGAGGGGCCAATGAGCATAATCATACAAGCCGGGGCGGTCCCGCTTGCGATCTGGCGAGAAATTTACCGGGGTGAGACGCCGAAGCTCGATGCATCCTGTCATTCGAAGATCATCGCCAGTGCAAAAGCAGTGGCGCGCATATTGGCGCGGCATGAACCTGTTTACGGCATCAACACCGGTTTTGGAAAGCTCGCCAGCGTCAGGATCAGCGATGATGATCTGCTAACGCTGCAACGCAATATCGTGCTGAGCCATGCCGCCGGGGTAGGTGAACCCATGCCGGTGCCGATAGCGCGATTAATGATGGCGCTAAAGCTCGCCAGTCTGGCGCAAGGGGCATCGGGCGTGCAACTGGCGACGGTCGAAATGCTCGCAAGCCTGCTCGAAAAAGGCCTGACGCCAGTGATCCCCGCCCAAGGTTCGGTAGGCGCCTCGGGTGATCTTGCGCCGCTTGCCCATATGGCCGCCGCGATGATCGGCACGGGTGAGATATGGGTCGGCGATGTCCGCACTCCTGCACTTGGGGCGTTGGCAGATGCCGGGCTGTCGTCTCTTGTGCTGGGGCCGAAGGAAGGTCTGGCATTACTCAACGGAACGCAATTTTCCTGCGCATATGCATTGGCAGGATTATTCGAGGCGGAGCGGCTGTTTGCCTCCGCGCTGCTGACCGGCGCACTCTCTACCGAAGCTGCGAAGGGCTCCGACGCGCCGTTCGATCCACGCATTCACGCCTTGCGCGGACACAAGGGCCAGATCGAAACGGCGGCAGCGCTGCGTTCGCTAATGAGCGGTTCGGCGATCCGCGCCTCTCACTTGACCGGCGATACCCGTGTGCAAGACCCTTATTGCCTGCGATGCCAACCGCAGGTGATGGGCGCCGTGCTCGATATGCTGCGTCAGGCCGCGACAACCTTGTTGATCGAAGCCAACGGCGTGTCGGACAATCCGCTCATTTTTGCCGATACCGACGAAGCTCTGTCGGGCGGTAACTTCCACGCCGAGCCGGTTGCCTTTGCCGCCGACATGATTGCGATGGGCCTATGCGAAATTGGCTCGATTGCCGAACGGCGCATTGCGATGCTCGTCGATCCCGCGCTTTCCGGCTTGCCCGCCTTTCTCACTCCACGTCCTGGACTCAACTCGGGTTTCATGATCCCTCAGGTAACGGCGGCGGCTCTGGTTTCAGAAAACAAGCAGCGGGCCTATCCGGCCAGCGTCGATTCGATTCCCACTTCGGCCAATCAGGAAGATCATGTCTCGATGGCGGCGCACGGCGCACGGCGGCTGTTGGGCATGGCAGAAAATGTCGCAGGCGTGCTGGCGATTGAGTATCTGGCGGCAGCACAGGGCTGTGATTTCCACGCGCCGCTCAAATCCAATGGCATATTGGAATCCGCGCGTTCGTTGCTGCGGTCTACCGTGCCAATGCTCGATGAGGATCGTTATTTCCATCCCGACATGACGCATTCGCAATCATTGGTTTCGTCTGGCGAACTTGCGGCGCTGGCCGATCTGCCGCGGGTTGTATGACCGACTGGCTTTCTGTCACGCCAGGTTGTGCGCCGCTGATCGTGAGCGTCCCCCATGCAGGAACGACCATCCCCGACGATATTTCCGGTCTCGTCTCGCTCGATCTGGCCCGACGTGATGCTGACCATCATGTTGACCGGCTTTATGCCTTCGCAGCCGAACTGAACGCGACGATCATCCATAGTCGAATTTCGCGCACGGTGATCGATCTGAACCGCGATCCGTCGGGCCGCTCGCTCTATCCCGGGCAGGCGACAACTGGCCTTTGCCCCGATACGACCTTCGAAGGTGATCCACTATATGATGCCGGAGCCGAGCCCGATGCAGCTGAGATCGAACAGCGCCGTGCGACCTGGTTCGATCCTTATCACGCAGCGCTGCGTTCCCAGATCGAACGTCTGCGTGCGCTGCATCCTGCAGTCGTGCTTTATGACGCGCACTCGATCCGCAGCCGTGTGCCGCGCCTGTTTGATGGCGATTTACCGCAGTTCAACATCGGCAGCTACAATGGGGCAAGCTGTGATGGCGCTCTGACAGATGCGATTGCAGCGGACTGTGCGGGCGAGAATTATGTCGTCAATGGCCGCTTTAAGGGCGGATGGATCACGCGCCATTATGGTGATCCAACGCGCGGCATCCACGCCGTGCAAATGGAGCTCGCGATCCGGGGTTACGCCGATGAGGCCGGGCCGTGGCCACCGCCTTGGGACGCTGCCCGCGCCGCGCCCATGCAAGCCAAGCTCCGGAATATTCTCGCCACCTGTTTAGACTTTGCGAAGGACCAGCAATGAACCGTCTTGATAACAGCCGCATCATCCGTGCCGCACACGGCACCGAACTCAGCACCAAGAGCTGGCTGACCGAAGCACCGTTGCGGATGTTGATGAACAATCTTGATCCTGATGTGGCAGAAGACCCCGCCTCGCTTGTCGTCTATGGAGGCATTGGCCGCGCCGCACGCAATTGGGATTGCTATGACCAGATCGTGGCGACGCTCAAGCGGCTGGACGATGACCAGACGCTGATGATCCAGTCGGGAAAACCAGTCGGTGTTTTCCGCACGCACAAGGATGCGCCGCGCGTGCTGCTCGCCAATTCAAACCTGGTACCCGAATGGGCGACATGGGAGCATTTCCACGAGCTCGATCGCGCGGGCCTGATGATGTATGGTCAGATGACCGCTGGTTCGTGGATCTACATCGTCTCGCAGGGAATTGTTCAGGGCACATATGAAACCTTTGTCGAAATGGGACGCCAGCATTATGGCGGCGACCTTTCGGGCAAGTGGATATTGACCGGTGGCCTTGGCGGCATGGGCGGCGCACAACCGCTTGCTGCGACGATGGCGGGAGCTTCTTGCCTTGCTGTCGAATGCCAACCCTCACGCATCGAAATGCGGCTGCGCACGGGCTATATCGACCGCCAAACCGACAACCTCGATGAAGCGCTGGAAATCATGGCGAACACCAAGACGCCGATCTCGGTCGGCCTGCTCGGCAATGCGGCGGATGTCTTCCCGGAAATCTACCGGCGCGGCGTGCGTCCGGACGCTGTGACCGACCAGACCTCCGCACATGACCCGATCAACGGCTACCTGCCTCAAGGCTGGACGCTCGATCAGTGGATGACCGCGCGTGAGCGGGATCCGGCGGCAGTGGAAAAGGCAGCGCGTGCTTCAATGGCAGTCCATGTCCGTGCGATGCTCGATTTCTGGAGGGCCGGCGTGCCGACGCTCGATTACGGCAACAATATCCGCCAGGTCGCCAAGGACGAAGGCGTTGCAGACGCCTTTGATTTCCCGGGCTTTGTGCCTGCCTATATCCGCCCGCTCTTCTGCCGGGGCATAGGCCCCTTTCGCTGGGCGGCCCTTTCGGGCGATCCCGAAGACATCTATAAAACCGATGCCAAGGTGAAAGAACTGATCCCAGATGATCTCCATCTTCACAACTGGCTTGACATGGCACGCGAGCGCATCCACTTCCAGGGTCTTCCCGCCCGCATCTGCTGGGTTGGTCTTGGCCAGCGCCACCGACTCGGATTGGCGTTCAACGAAATGGTCAGAAACGGCGAACTGAAAGCGCCCATCGTGATTGGCCGCGATCATCTCGATTCGGGCTCGGTCGCGAGCCCCACTCGTGAGACCGAGGCGATGAAGGACGGATCGGACGCGGTGTCCGACTGGCCCCTGCTCAACGCTTTGCTCAACACGGCATCGGGTGCAACCTGGGTGTCGCTTCACCACGGCGGCGGGGTTGGCATGGGCTATTCGCAACATTCAGGCATGGTCATCGTCGCAGACGGGACCGACGATGCCGCGCGCCGTCTGGAGCGGGTCCTCTGGAATGATCCCGGTACCGGAGTAATGCGGCACGCCGATGCGGGCTATGAAATTGCGCTCGATTGCGCGCGTGAGCAGGGGCTCGATCTGCCGGGGATTCTGTAACACCTGGCAAGCAATTTGACGGGGAGAGACATGCCGCTACGAAAATTGTTTCTGGGCTTTAGCGTGCTACTCGCGATGGCAACCCGGCCTTTGCGCGCGACGCGGTGATCCATGCTGGATCGCTGATCGAAGGCGTTTCTTCCACCCCCCGCAGGCGCCGAGGTGATTGAACTGGCAGATTCGACAGCGATGCCGGGGTTCATCGATGCCCATATTCACTTCGCCGCCAAACTGCCCATCTACCAACGCGGCGCGAGCAATACGGCGCTGGTCGGATTGCACCGCAGGGGTCACTGCACCAACAGCCCATCAGCCGCGGCCAAAGCAACGCCCTCGACCTTGGCCTGAGCAGCAAGGATCGCCAGATATTGCGAGACGGCGCGGCGCCAGCTGGCTTCTTCCAAATAGGTGGCGATCTTTTCCCGGACCAATTCGAAGGGCAGCTGTTTTCCTTCGATACACCGGCCTGCCCGGATGACATGAACGCCGAACCGGGTCCTCACGGGTTCGTTGCACAATTCTCCGGCGGCAAGCCCAAATAGCGCTTCCTCGAACGGAGCGACGGTCTGTCCGGGTCCGATCTGACCAAGATTGCCACCCGTTTCCCTGGATGGGCATGCCGAGTATTGCCGGGCAAGATCGGCAAACTGGCCGGGATCCGCCCGAAGTTTTCGGATCGTTGTGCGCGCATCGCCGGTTGCGAGGCCATAGGCAAGATCGTCGCCTGGCGAGGCGGCGAACAGAATGTGCTCAGCCTCGACAATTATTGGAGAGGTGAAACGATCCTTGTGCATTTCGTAGTAGCGTTCGGCAGTGGCAATATCCGCTTTAGGCGTGGTTACTTCCTGTTCGAGCAACGCCTCGATCAGCGCATCCTCTGGTGCCAGGGTTTGCCCGTCGGCATCCAGCAGGTCCGCAGCGACAATTCCCAACCGAACCGCCTCATCAAGCAGCAAGCGCCGGATGACCAGTGCCTCGGCTGCCGCTGTCCACGCCGCCTCGGGCGTTTCCGAAGGATGATTCTGCGCTTCGACCGCAATTTCGGCGGGCAGGATTTCCTGCCCACCGACGCTGACCCGTTCCATTACCTCAACCATTGCGCAGCGCCTCCTTGCGCGAACGAACGATCTGGTACCCTGGCCGCCAGACATAGCGCACCGGAGCCGAAAGCATGTGGACCAGGCGGGTGAACGGGAACAGCAGCAGGATCGTCATGCCCAGCATCAGGTGTAGCTTGAAGACGATATGGGCGTCGGCGACATAGCTTGATGCTTCCGCCTGGAAAGCGAAGATGCCTTGCGCCCAGTTCATGAATTTCACCATCTCGCCGCCATCAAGGTGCTGCATTGACAGCGGTATGGTCGACATGCCCAGAGTTAGCTGCAGCCACAGCAGCACAAGGATCAGGATATCGCTTGCATTCGATGTCTTTCGGATGCGCGGATCGAACAGGCGGCGATGGAGCAACAAGGTCGCGCCAGTCAGCGCAAGTACCCCTGCAATGCCTCCGACCATTATCGCCAGCACCTGTTTGGCGCCGTGCGGGATGCCGAGTGCGTCGAACACCGCGATCGGCGTCAAGAGTCCACCAACATGGCCGAAAAAAATCACCAGCACGCCGAGATGGAACAGGACCGATCCCCAGATCAGTTGCTTGCGGCGCAGCAACTGGCTTGATCCAGAGCGCCAGCCATAGGGTTCGCGATCAAACCGGATGATCGAACCCAGTGCCAGTACAGCGAGTGCGACATAGGGATAAATCCCGAATAAGAGGTGGTTGAAGAATGCGGCCATGATTATAGGCTCCTGGCGTCAGCGGATGCGAGAGATGCGGCCGGTACCGCGAAACGATTGACCAGAGCGGCAGCCTGCGGGCACTCGGTGCCGGCTTGCGGGTCGGGTGCGGCCGCAAACCGAACTTCCTCTGCTTCCCAGGCAGCATCGAGCGCTTCAAGATCGTCTGGATTGTCGGCAGGGGCAATTGCACTCTCAGCATCAATCCCGCGATCGACTCGAGCCAGATCGCACAAAGCAATCAGCACCGCCGCATATGGCGATCTGCGCTTGTCCAGCCTATCTGACAATGCTGCCAGCACCAAACCGGGTTCGGAGAGTTTTTCGAGCGCGTCTGCAAGCGGAAGGACCGAACAATACTCCAGGAACTGCGGGAGGAAGTCCGGCAGTTCGTTGGAGACTGGTTCAAGCCCCGCGTCCAGATATCGTTCCCGCAAATCGACCATCGCCTGGCCGCGATCGCGGCTCTCGCCGTGGACATGCTCAAAAAGATAAAGTGAATGCGCGCGGCCCCGATCGAACAAGTCGGTGTAATTTTCCTGTATCTCGAGAAGATCTTCCGTGCCGATCTGCGCGAGCAAGGGTTCGAGCGCCAAGCAATGCGCCGGGGACAAGAGCCCCTCGTCGGCTAACAGCTGCCGCATCTCCGGCACCGCTGCCTGCAATTCGGCTGAGGGATACTTCATCACAGCGGAGAGGATTTTGAACGTCATCGTCATCACATCACCTCCGATGGCGTTTGCAGTTTCTTGCGCGCCGGTGCGCCAAACAGGTTGGCATCGCTGCTTCCGCTCGAACAACCGTTTCCGAACGAGAAGCCGCAAGAGCCGCGCTCTTCGAACATATCTTCGGCATCTTCGCGATGGCCGCTTGGGATGACGAAACGGTCCTCGTAGTTGGCGATCGCCATGACGTGATACATCTCTTCGATCTGGCCAGGGGCCAAACCAACGCGCTCGGCGATGTCGGTGCGGATCACGCCCTCAACCGTCTTTCCGCGCATGTAGCTGCGCATGGCCATCATCCGGTCAAGGCAGGCTGCAACCGGCTCTTCCTTGCCGGCAGTCAGCAGGTTTGCGAGGTATTTGAGCGGGATACGCAGCGAGCGGACGTCAGGCATATCGTCGATCATAGCGATCTTGCCAGCTCCCGCTGCCGCACTGATTGGCGACAAGGGCGGCACATACCAGACCATTGGCAGCGTGCGATATTCTGGATGAAGCGGGAAGGCGACCTTCCATTCCATCGCCATCTTCCAGACCGGTGAATGGCGCGCCGCCTCGAGCCAAGCGTCTGGCACGCCGTCCTTGCGCGCTTGCTCGATGACCGCGGGGTCATTGGGATCGAGGAAGATATCGAGCTGCGCCTGATAGAGGTCCTCGACATCCGCCGCCGAAGCGGCTTCCTCTATCCGATCAGCATCATAAAGCATCACGCCCAGATAGCGGATCCGTCCGACGCAGGTTTCAGAACAGACGGTTGGTTGCCCAGCCTCGATTCGCGGATAGCAAAAGATGCACTTCTCCGATTTGCCGCTCTTCCAGTTGTAGTAGATCTTCTTGTAGGGACATCCCGATACGCACATCCGCCAACCGCGACATTTCTCCTGATCGATCAGGACAATGCCGTCTTCCTCGCGCTTGTAGATCGAGCCCGAGGGGCAGGCTGCGACGCAGGTCGGGTTAAGGCAATGTTCGCACAGTCGCGGCAGATACATCATGAAGGTGTTTTCGAACTGGCCGTACATTTCCTTCTGCACGCCGTCGAAGTTGTAATCCTCGGAACGCTTTGCGAATTCTCCGCCAAGGATTTCTTCCCAATTCGGGCCCCAGTTGATCTTCTCCATCCGCTCGCCCGTGATCGCCGAACGTGGCCGTGCGGTAGGCTGCGCCTTTGATTCCGGAGCATTTTGCAAATGAGCATAGTCGAAAGTGAAAGGTTCGTAGTAATCGTCGATTTCGGGAAGATCGGGGTTGGCGAAGATCTTTGCCAGCAGCCGCCATTTGCCGCCCATGCGCGGCTGGAGCCGCCCGCCCTTGACCTGCCAGCCGCCGTTCCAGCGCCGCTGGTTTTCCCAATCCTTGGGATAACCGATGCCTGGCTTGGTTTCGACATTGTTGAACCAAGCGTATTCCATCCCGTCGCGGCTGGTCCAGACGTTCTTGCAGGTCACCGAGCAGGTGTGGCAGCCGATGCACTTGTCAAGATTCAGCACCTTGCCGATTTGCGCGCGAACCTTCATGCCACATGCTCCCCGGCAAGTTCGCCCGTTGGCAGGGTTTCTTCCATCCAGTCGACCTTGGACAGCTTGCGGACGATAACGAATTCGTCGCGGTTGGAACCGACGGTCCCGTAGTAATTGAAGCCATAGGCCAGCTGGACATAGCCGCCGATCATGTGGGTCGGTTTGAGCACGGCGCGGGTGACGCTGTTGTGGATTCCGCCGCGATTGCCGGTCAGCGGTGATCCCGGCATGTTCACGATCTTCTCTTGCGCATGGTACATGAAGAGCGTTCCCTCCTTTATGCGCTGTGAGACAACTACCCGCGCGACCAGAGCGCCATTGGTGTTGAAGGCTTCGACCCAGTCGTTGTCGACCAGCCCGGCTTTCGCTGCGTCGACCTCCGACATCCAAACGATCGGTCCGCCGCGTGACAGAGTCAGCATCAAGAGGTTGTCTGTATATGTCGAATGGATGCCCCATTTCTGGTGCGGGGTGATGAAGTTCAGAATGACATGCTTTTCATCCTTGGCCTGATCAATCATCGGCTTGACAGTCATTGTATCTATCGGCGGGCGATAGACGCAGAAACCCTCGCCAAACGCTCGCATCCAAGGATGGTCCTGATAAAGTTGCTGACGACCTGTCAAAGTGCGCCACGGGATCAGTTCATGTACATTGGTATAGCCCGCGGTGTAGCACACGGTCTCGCTCTCGATCCCAGACCAGGTGGGCGAAGAGATGATCTTGCGCGGCTGGGCCTGGACATCGCGGAACCGGATCTTCTCGTCTTCCTTGGCCCGCGCCAAATGCGTGTGGCTGCGCCCGGTGTTTTCCGAGAGCGCCTCCCAGGCCTTGACCGCGACTTCGCCGTTTGTCTCGGGCGCCAGCATCAGCAGCACTTCGCAAGCGTCGATCGCGCTTTCGATCTTTGCGTTGCCCTGAGTCGGGCCGCCATCGTTGACGATACCATTGAGGCGCCTTAACAACTCAACCTCATGATCAGTGTTCCAGTTGATCCCCTTGCCGCCATTGCCGAGTTTTTCGAGCAGTGGCCCAAGCGAAGTGAAGCGCTTGTAAAGCCCCGGATAATCGCGCTCTACGACGGCAACGTTGGGCATGGTGACGCCCGGAATTGCCTTTCCTTCGCCACGTCCCCAATCGGAAACGTCGAAGGGTTGTGCCAGCTCCCCTGGCGTGTCGTGGAGGATCGGAGTGAGCACGACGTCTTCTTCGACGCCGAGCACTTCTGGCGCAATTTCAGAGAACTTCTTGGCAAGGCTCTTGTAGATTTCCCAGTCCGACTTGGTTTCCCAGACCGGGTCAATCGCAGCCGACAGCGGGTGGATGAAAGGGTGCATGTCAGACGTGTTGAGATCGTCCTTTTCGTACCAGCTGGCGGTTGGCAGGACGATGTCTGAATAGACGCAGGTCGTCGACATGCGGAAATCGAGCGTAACGACGAGGTCCAGTTTTCCCTTTGGTGCCTTGTCGTGCCAGTTTACCTCGTCAGGCTTTTGCGCGCCGGTTTCGCCGAGATCCTTGCCCTGCACGCCGTGCGACGTGCCGAGCAGGTGTTTCAGGAAATACTCATGGCCTTTGCCCGAGGATCCCAGGATGTTGGAGCGCCAGACGAACATATTGCGCGGCCAGTTGGCGGGATCGTCCGGATCGCGGCACGACATTTCAAGATCGCCCGATTGCAGCCCCTCCGCCACATAGTCCTTGGCCGCCTTGCCCGACACTTTGATGGCCTTGGCGACGTCAAGCGGATTGGTCTTGAGTTGCGGTGCGGAGGGCAACCAGCCCATCCGTTCAGCCCGGACATTATAATCGATCAGCGTTCCCGACCAGTCGCCATCGGGCGCCGTGGGGGAGAGGATTTCCTTCACATCGAGCGTCTCGTAGCGCCACTGGTCGCTATGCGCGTAGAAGAAGCTGGTCGAGTTCATCTGCCGCGGCGGGCGAATCCAGTCGAGCGCAAAAGCAAGCGGCGTCCAGCCGGTCTGCGGACGCAACTTTTCCTGGCCGACGTAATGCGCCCAGCCACC
>JANNLW010000231.1:0-7194 GCA_031397145.1 Sphingomonadales bacterium
GATGGCCTGACCGAACATATCTGCCCCGCGCAAATCCCGGAGGACGTTTCAGATGCGATGATGGGCTATGCCCTCAAGGCCCATCACCTCCTTGGCTGCAAGGGTGCCTCGCGTTCCGACTTTCGTTGGGATGACCGGAATGGGGTTGAGGGCATTTTCCTGCTTGAGGTCAACACACAACCAGGAATGACACCGCTCAGCCTTGTTCCCGAACAGGCGAAGCAAATGGGGATAACCTATGACGATCTGGTCGACAGTCTAGTGAAGGAAGCGATGTGAGCCGGGCGACGACAGTAAAGCGCAGTGCCAAGCGTCCGGTCGTCAAGGCCAGGTCGCGCAAGGCGACGCCGAAAACGATCTCGACCTGGGCAAAAGCGCGCATGGCGCTGCCATTCAGGCAGGATTCGATTGACCGGTTTGTAACATGGTCAATGGTTGCAATGGTTGGTGCTGCTTCAATTGCAGGCGTCATCATGGCCGGGTTGCCCGGCTATGTCGGTACGGCCTTCGCACAATCGATCGGTCGTGCCGGGTTCGAAGTAAAGCGAGTCGAAGTCACTGGTATCGACCGAATGGAGCGGCTCACTGTCTATGCGATTGCGCTCGACCAGCATTCGATGGCCATGCCGCTGGTCGATCTGGACAAGGTGCGGAACCAGCTTCTGCAATTTGGCTGGATCAAGGATGCCCGGGTTTCACGCCGCCTCCCCGATACGCTGGTTGTGGACATAGTCGAGCGCAAACCTGCCGCGATTTGGCAACATAATCAGCAACTCTCGCTGATCGATGCAAATGGCGTCGTGCTTGAAGCAATCCAACTTGATGCAATGCCGGACCTGCCGTTGCTGATCGGCAAGGATGCCAATGCGCAGGCAACCGCACTTTCCCAACTGATGGAACGCGCGCCAGCGCTCAAACCGATGCTGGCGGCGGCGACATGGGTCGGCGGGCGTCGCTGGGATTTGAGGTTCCAGTCAGGCGAAACGCTCGCGTTGCCGGAAGGTGAGGGACTGGCGGGAAAGGCGCTTGTCCGGTTTGCGCGAATGGACGGGGTGCAGCGGCTGCTCGGGCGCGGATATGCGCGTTTCGACATGCGCGACCCGACCAAATTCGTGGCAAAGATCGACCGATCGAAACCGACTATCGATACGCCGAAGGAAAGCGTCGGCGAAACCAAGGGGGAGGAAACTGGTGGCCCAGCCTAAGAGCGAGCAACTAATCACGGCACTGGATATTGGCTCGTGGAAAGTCTCCGCGCTGATTGCCGAACGATTGCCGAGCGGTGATATCCAGGTGCTCGGCACCGGACAGCGCGAAAGCCGGGGGGTGAAGCGCGGCTATATTGCGGACATGGACGCCACAGAATCGGCGGTGCGCGATGCAGTCGAGCAGGCGGAACGGATTGCGGGTACCAATATCGAGGATGTCTGGGTCGGCTTTTCGGCGGGTGGCCTGGTCAGTGATATTGCTTCGGTGGAAGTCGAACTCGGCGGGCACCGGGTGGAGCAGGACGATATTGACGAACTGCTGGCTGCCGGGCGCAACACTCTCGATCCTGACGGGCGGATGATCCTCCACGCCCAGCCGACGCTCTACACGCTCGACGGGTTGCAGGGTGTGAAGAAGCCGCTCGGTCTCCACGCCGATACGCTCGGCGTCGATATTCATGTGGTTTGTGCCGACGGATCGCCGGTGCGCAATCTCGATTTGTGCGTAAGAAAGGCGCATCTCGAAGTGAAGTCAATCATCGCCTCGCCGGTTGCAACAGGCATGGCCTGCCTGTCCGACGAGGAGCGCGAATTGGGCGTGGCGCTCGTCGAGCTTGGGGCCGGCGTTACGAATGTTTCGCTCTTTGCCGGCGGGATGCTGGTTGGCTTGACCTCGATCCCCTTTGGGGCGGCGGACATTACCGACGATATTGCTTCAGCCTTCGGAACGCGTCGTGATCAGGCGGAGCGGATGAAATGCTTCTACGGATCGGCAACTGCCAGTCCGCGCGATAATCACGATATGATCGAAGTGGCTCCCTTGTCGGCGGAGGACGATGCGTCCGAAACGTCGCGTATCACACGGGCACAATTGATTGCCGTGATCCGTCAGCGTCTTGAGCATATTGCCGGCGAAGTCGCGCGCGCATTGAAGGATCTGGGCTTTTCAGGACCAGTCGGTCGACAGGTCGTTCTCACCGGCGGCGGTGCCGAGCTGAAGGGCATGGCGGACTATATGCAAGGCGCCTTGGGTCGGTCGGTTCGCATCGGCCGCCCGCGAGGACTTTTGGGCCTGCCGGAAGCGCATAGTGGTTCTGGATTCACCACGTTGGCCGGGCTGATCCACTATGCCGCGTCCGATCCGCTCGATCTTAGGGCAATCATGCCGGAACCAGCACCGATCATCCCGGTTTTGGGTAGCGGGATCATCAAAAGGTTGATGGCTGCGTTCCAAAACGGCTACTAGATGTTGTAAGGATTCTGTAATGAAGGCACAAATTGCAGAAATATGTCGAGCCGTTAACTTTTTAGGTGATTCGGCGAATCAGTTCGTGCAAAGAGTCAAGAGGGCAATGGTTGCGGCCTTAGGCATTCAAGGGGAGACAGCGTGATGAGCATTGAATTCATGGCACCTGAAGTGGACGAGTTGCGCCCGCGGATCAGCGTTATCGGGGTTGGCGGCGCAGGCGGAAACGCGATTGCCAACATGATCGCGGCACAGGTGCAGGGAGTCGATTTCATCGTTGCCAACACCGACGCACAGGCGCTCAATACGAGTCCGGCGGAGCGTCGCCTTCAGCTTGGTCTCAAGATCACGCAGGGCCTTGGCGCCGGATCGCGCCCGGAAATCGGACGTGCGGCAGCGGAAGAGACCATAGAAGCTGTCGAAAAGGCTCTTGAAGGCGCGCATATGTGCTTCATCGCGGCGGGCATGGGCGGCGGCACGGGAACCGGCGCGGCACCGGTTATCGCAAAGGCGGCGCGCGATCGCGGTATCCTGACCGTCGGTGTTGTGACGAAGCCGTTCAGCTTCGAAGGCTCGCGTCGGATGAAGGCCGCCGATGCTGGGATCGCCGAATTGCAAAAGCATGTCGATACGCTGATCGTCATTCCGAACCAGAACCTGTTCCTGATTGCCAATCCTTCGACGACGTTCAAGGAAGCGTTCCAGATGGCGGACGAAGTTCTCCAGCAGGGTGTGCGCGGCATTACCGACCTTATGGTCATGCCGGGTCTCATCAATCTCGATTTTGCCGATGTGCGCTCGGTCATGGGCGAAATGGGCAAGGCGATGATGGGTACAGGTGAAGCCTCCGGCGACAACCGCGCGATCGATGCCGCCGAAAAGGCTATTGCCAATCCGTTGCTCGACGGCGTGTCGATGAAGGGTGCCAAGGGCGTCATCGTCTCGATCGTTGGTGGCGAGGATATGCGCCTCATGGAAGTCGATGAAGCGGCGAGCCACATCAAGAACCTGGTCGATCCAGACGCGAACATCATCTGGGGTTCTGCATTCAACAATGATCTGGATGGCCGGATCCGTGTTTCGGTGGTGGCAACCGGCATCGAAGCTGATACGGCGGTCGCGCCCGAACCTGCCCGTGTGTTTTCTTTCCCCACGTCGCGCAAGAACGAAGAAATCATTCGCACGCCGGAACCGGTGATCGCGCCTGCTCCAATCACCGAAACCATGGAAACCAAGGTTGAAACCCCGGAAGATGCATTGGCAGCCGGAGAGTTGATGATTGAGGCACCGGAGCCGCTGGACGTTGCCGCCGAAGACGAAGCGCCGCTGGAGCTCGAATCTCCGATGGCCGAGGAGGTGGCTCAGGTTGCGTCGGAGGAACTGATGTTGGAACCGCAATCGATGCTGGACACAGAAGTGATCTCGAACCCCGTTCCGCCGATGTTCGATGACACGACCGACGTTGAGGAAGCGCCACGTCGCCGCTGGTTGGTTGGTGATACAGAGGAAGCGTCGCGCACCGCACCGGCATCTGGCGGCACGCTGTTCGAGCGTATGTCAAACATTGCGCGAGGCGCGGCAAAGGCTGATGTTGCCCCAACCGAACCCTCCGATCCTCTCGATATCCCGCGTTTTCTTAACCGCCAGAATAATCAATAGTCGCGTCCTATCGGGATGTTAGCCGCCGGTTTGTCCCCGGCTGCTACCATCCCGGCGCGATTTCTGGAGGTTTGACTTGTGTCGCGGATGCGCGGGGCGTCTAGAGTTGTCCCCATGAAACAAATGCATAAAGCCGGTCTGGGTCACTGGCTGGCGGCGGCCGTCGTATTTCTAGGGCAATCAGCGATTGCGCAGCCGAATCCCGGTACCGCGATTGTGCCTGCTGCTCCGTCCAGGGACCCATCCGACCGACTTGCCGCAAATCTCGTCATCCTCTCGCAAAACCCGCGGGATGTTGGCGCGTTGACAGAAGCCGGGCTCAGCGCAATTGCAGTTGGCGATGGCGATGCTGCGCTTTCCTTTCTGGCAAGAGCCGAGGAGATTTCGCCGGGCAATGCGAGGATAAAAGCCGCGATCGGATCGGCTCTTCTGTTGAAGGAAAAGCCGGCAGATGCGCTGAAACTGTTTGCAGAAGCGATCAGCCTCGGCCTGCCCGAACAGGCTGCGGCCCGGGACAGAGGCCTTGCCTACGACTTGCGAGGCGATTCCAAGCGGGCGCAACGGGACTATTTGATCGCACTTCGCTCGGGACCAGACGATGAATTGACGATCCGGTATGCGCTTTCGCTCGGTATTTCCGGTGATGATGACAAGGCGCTGGAACTGCTCGATCCGTTGCTACGTCAGCGAAATCTGATGGCATGGCGTGCGCGGGCATTTGTCCTAGCGATGAACGGGGATATCCGTGGGGCGGAGGCGGTGGCAAGCTCGGTCATGCCTGGTGGATCTGGCGGATCCATGTCACCATTCCTGCGGCGTCTTGCAATCCTCAATCCCGCCGAGCGCGCCTTGGCTGTCAATTTCGGGATCATGCCGAGCGATGGCCAGCGGTACGCATCGGTCGAAACCGGCGATCCCTACCGGCCCTCGGGAGTTGGTGGTCCCTCCAATGCCCTTATCCCTGCAGGTGATCCGCTCGGCCCCCGGCCTTCTGACGCAGCGGACCGGTTGCGCCGAAATGAACCTGTATCGAAGGAGCCCCGACGCAGGCCGGGACGTGAGCAGGCAACGCTCGCTGTGGCGAGCGAGCCTGCCCGCACCGAGCCTATAGCAACTGCAACCGTCAAGTCCGCAAATCCCGCACCGACTGAAACCGCGAGTCTTGATTCCGGCTCGCTTCGCCAGCGCGTTGGAAAACGTATCGGGCCGGTCGATCCAAGCAGGCTTTCCCCCGAAATACGTGAGGCGCTGAAGCCGGGCATCACTGCAAAATCGCCCGAAGCGCCGAAACTGGAATATGTCGTCACCAGCGCGACCAGCCTACCTCCACCAAGTGGTACCGTGGTGTTGCCAAATCCAACTCCAGCCGACGCGTCAGATCAGTTGCCTGCTGCCCGCTTTGAAATAGCGGACACCAGGGCTACGCCCATAGCTCAACCAGGCAATCCGGTTCCGGTCCAGGCACAGACCTATACGGCGTTTACGACGCCGATCACGGACCAACTGAACACGGCAGCCCCGCCCGGATCCGGCTCGCAATCGCTAGAGGCATCAAAACCGGCGGAGGTGGCGCCGGTCCCTGCGCAAATCGTAATGGAAAATTCCGAAACGAAAACGTCAGGTTCCGGCCTTGGTGTTCTGCTTGCAGGCCTTCAGACCGAGGAGGAAAGCGTTGCCGGTCCGATGCCGAATGCGGCCGAGATCAAGGCTGCCCGGGTTGCAGCCCAGCGAAAGTCTGCTGCAGAGGCCAAAGCCGCAGCCGAAGCGAAGGCGGCAAAGGACGCCAAGGACGCATTGCGGCAGGCAGCTGCAAAGAATCCGGCACGAATCTGGGTTCAGATTGCTACAGGTTCAAACGAGGCCGGCCTGCCAAGCACTTGGAAGAAGCTGAAAGACAAGGCGCCGGTCGTGTTCAAGGGGCAAACCGCATCATCCGTGCCGTTCAAGGCGACCAACCGACTTCTGGTGGGCCCATTCAAGAATGCCGCTGATGCGCGGGCATTGGTCAACACAATGGGCAAGGCCGGACTTTCGGCCTCAACCTTCACCAGCGAAGCCGGACAGGTAATCGCCAAAGTTTCGGCGCGATGAGGGCGAGGGCGCCCTACGCCAGCGATCCCGCTGCCAGCAAAGGGCGGCAACATCTCGAAACTCTCGGTGAAACGCGAGGTCCACGCACGGCATTCCAGCGCGATCGTGACCGGATTATTCATTCGATCGCCTTTCGCCGCCTGCGTCACAAGACGCAGGTGTTCGTTTCCCCCGACGGAGACCATTTCCGGGTTCGCCTGACCCACAGCCTTGAAGTGGCGCAAATCGGGCGGACAATCGCCCGAACATTGGGACTTGATGAGGATCTGACCGAGGCCTTGTGCCTGGCCCACGATATCGGCCATCCACCTTTTGGCCATGCCGGGGAAGATGCGCTGAAGGATGCGCTCTCCAATGCTGGCGGGTTCGATCATAACGGTCATACGCTGCGCGTTCTCACGCGTCTCGAGATGCCCTATCCACGTTGGCGCGGTCTCAATCTCAGTTGGGAAACACTTGAAGGGTTGGCCAAGCATAATGGGCCGGTGACGGCACCAGGCTGGGCCATGGCCGAAGCGGATGCCGATTATGGGCTTGACCTTGCCAGTCACGCGTCGCTCGAGGCCCAGGTTGCTGCGGTGGCCGACGACATTGCCTATGATAATCACGATATTGATGATGGCCTGCGTGCAGGCATCGTCGACTTCGAGGATTTGTTGACTGTTCCGCTGGTGCGCGCCGGATGGGAACGCGTGTGTTTGCGCTATCCCGATGTCGAGGCGACGCGGCTTCGATCCGAACTTGTTCGCCAGCAGATCGGCGAAATGGTCAACGATGTTATCGAGACGACCCGCCGCCAGATTGCGGAATCGGGCGTCCGTTCGGTTGAGGACGTTCGGGCGGCAGGGAAGACGCTGGCTGGATTTTCAGAGGAAATGTCGACACGAGAGGCGGATCTCAAGGCCTTCATGTATGACCGGCTCTATTATCATCCCTTGCAAATAGAGGTCGCAGGTTTGGCCCGCCAGATTGTCGCTGGCCTGGTTGATG
>JANNLW010000254.1:0-5959 GCA_031397145.1 Sphingomonadales bacterium
GCTGGCCGAGGACGTTGGTGAATGCCCTCCGCTCGTCAATTTGGGCGGTGGGTTTGGTATTCCCTATTTCCCGGGGGAAGAAGCAGTTGATATTCGATTTGTTGGCCAGCATTTACAAATAATTGCCTGAGCTTGTTAATAATAATTGGTGTAAGCACGCCGCCGGAGTTAGTCAGCCGTTTCAAACGCGCTGCTACCGGTTCCGGCCATTTGGCCTCAAGTAGTTGCACCCAGAGAGAGGGCACTCCGGCCAGTGTCGTGATTTCGTGCCGTTCGACCTCGCGGATGACATCGCGTGCCATCATGTAATCGACCGGAACGGCGCATCCGCCTGCCGCCCACGTCGAGAGCAACTGGTTTTGCCCATAGTCGAAGCTCAGTGGCAAAACGCACAAGGTGCGATCATCCGGTGTCAGCTTGAGGTAGTGTGCCACACTGATCGCTCCCAGCCAGAGATTCGCGTGGCTAAGCATGACTCCCTTGGGTTGGCCGGTTGAACCCGAGGTATACAAGATCGCCGCAAGTTCGTCGGGGTCATGCGACGAAAGCGGAAGTGGCGGTAGCGATTCTCCTGCGACCGCCATCGTCTCATCCAGCATGATCATGCAGTCTTCTGGCCGATCGCCAGCTTCGAGCGTATCGACCCTTTGCTGCGTTGAAATTAGCACGCGTGCGCCGCTATCCTGCAGGATATAGGCGATCTGTGCATGCCTGAGGAAGGGGTTGATCGGCACATGAATCAGTCCCGCGCGGGCCGCTGCAAGCGGCAACAGGCAGGCGTTTCGCGTTTTGGGAAGCCAAGAGGCAACGCGGTCACCCCCGCTCAATCCCGAGCGCGACAGCGCTGCCGCCATCCGTCCCACAGCATCTTCCAAATCCCGATAGGAAAGAACGCCGTCACGATTTATCAACGCCGGTTTGCTAGGCGTGCCAAAGGTCGTCAAATGATCTAGTGGCCGGGGTGTGGGGTTTGGGGCCGTCAATTCTGGTCCTTTTGAACGAAAAACAGGGTTTGCCTAGCATGTTGTGGGTTAAGGGAGAATTGCTGACGGACATCAATGCTCCCGGCATTGATCCAACCCGGCAATTGGTACGTGCGGCGCAGGCTCACCTCTTCAACCGTCGTGACTGGTTCAAAAGGGTCTGGCACCATGGCGGCGGATCTCCATTGATCGCCAGAGCTGCTTCGGAAGGGGCCCTGGCATGGCTGTTCCTTCGCCGCGACAACCTCAGGAAGGCGAGCGCGCTCGCCAATTGGTACAGCTTCGCCTTTCGCCCGATCTTTGCAGGACATCCCGATGTGACCCGGCAGGCAGGCATGATGGTGGCCATCGCCAAGAGGCTCAGAAGTGCAAGGCCGCGTATCGCATCGATTGAGTTATCCCCCGTTCCGACTGTTGATGGAACGGCAGATTTGCTGGAAAATGCATTCCGGCGGGCCGGATGGATGGTGTTCGCCCGAGAATGCTCAACCAGTTGGACGGCAAATGTGGCGGGATTATCATTTGAAGACTATTGGGCGGCTCGCCCTGGCCAATTGCGGAGTACGTTGAAACGCAAACTGGGCAAGGCCGAATTCGAGACCCAGGTCCTGACCGATTTCAGCAAAGATGCTTGGGCGACCTATGAAGAAATCTATGCCGAAAGCTGGAAGCCTGTCGAAGGACAGCCGGAATTCTTGAAGGACATGGCGATCGCAGAGGGAAAAGCAGGCTGCTTGCGGCTGGGCATTTGCCGGATAGACGGCATAGCGGTCGCCGCACAGTTGTGGACCGTGGAAAACGGTGTTGCCCTCATTCACAAGCTTGCCCACCGCGAAAGCGCGGCCGAGATGTCTCCCGGTACAATCCTGAGCGCCGCGATGTTCCGCCATGCTATCGACAAGGACAACGTGGACATGATCGATTTTGGCACCGGCAACGATCACTACAAAGCGGACTGGATGGACGAAAACACGCCGCTGATGCAGATCACGGCCCATAATCCACTTACGCCAGCGGGGCTGGCGGGCGCTGCCAAAGCGGAGCTTTCCCGTCTTGTCCGCGGCCGGTCACGCGGCTAAGCGCTCCGCCGATGAAGTCCCGCCGCGAAACAATTGAAGACTGTGTCCGCTCGGTATTGAGCGATGTTCTTGGCGTCAGCCACGAACGTGCCGCGACATTCACCGACGATACCGGCCTATTCGGTTCGTTGCCTGAACTTGATTCTATGGCGGTCGCAAATCTGCTGACAGAATTGGAAGACCGGCTCGGTATCACGATCGACGACGATGAAGTTGACGGCGAGATGCTTGAAACCTTTGGCAGCCTTGTCACGTTTTCGATCCGGAAATCGCTCGGGTGACAAAACCCAGGCCCTGGTTGCAATTTGGTTCGAGTCACGACCTGCAGATCCTTGTGATTGAACCTTTTTTTGAAGAAGCCAATCGCTGCAGGAGGCTGATCGCCGAGGCCATGCGCAGACTCGATACATTGGGCGTCGGTAGCAGTCTTGTCGATTTGCCAGGTACTGGCGAAAGCCAGATCAATATCGCAGATGTTCGGCTGGCGGACTGGCGCGACGCGATGAAAGCGCTCGCCCCTTTATTGGTCGCCTCATTTCGCGGTGGAGCACTGATTGACGAGGCGGCAAGGCTTGGAAATTGGCGATTTGCACCTGAAACCGGGATACGGATCGTGCGCGATCTCAAGCGAGCGACTCTGACCAGCGAAGATCGGACGCTCTATGCCGGACATGCACTGAGCGAGGACTTTCTCGCTGAATTGGAGGTGGCAACGCCACACTCGTGCGCCAACCTTCGCATCGTGAGGCTAGAAACCGACGCCGACGAGGCCGATGTTAAGGTTCCGGGATCCCCCTTATGGCGGCGCGCCGAACCGGGTCAGGATTCAGCGCTGTCCGCAGCGCTTGCTGCAGATTTGGCCGATTGGGCAAGACAATGCGTCAGCTCCTGAGTTTTGAGTGTGAAGGCGATGTCCTTGCGGCTACGCTCGATGACGCTCCGGGATCTTCCGGGCTGTTGATCGTTTCCGGCGGCAACGAAATCAGGATTGGCGCGCATCGCGGCATGGCCGCCCTTGCCGCCGAGATCTCTGAAATCGGCCATCCGGTATTCCGTTTCGACCGGCGCGGTGTTGGCGACAGCGCGGGTGAAAATCACGGATTTGCGTCAAGCGGACCCGACATCGCCGCCGCTATTTTAGCGTTCAAGGCTGCATGCCCTCACCTCAAGCGGATTGTGGCTTTCGGCAATTGCGATGCGGCTTCAGCGTTGATGCTCCGCCCCCCGGGTGGGTTGGATGGGCTGATCCTCGCAAATCCGTGGGTCATCGAACGGTCGGACGAACTGCCTCCACCTGCCGCAATACGGGCTCGATACACAGAGCGGGTCAGGGACCCCAAAGCTTGGGCTGGGCTTTTCACCGGTCGCACAAGCCTGAAAAAGCTTGCCAGTGGCCTGCTTCGCATCGCAAAGCCCAGGCCGCCTTCCGGCCTCGCTTTCGCGGTGGCACAAGGTATTGCGGCCTTCCCCGGCCCCGTTCGGATCTTGCTCGCAACACGGGACGGAACGGCGATCGCCTTTGCTTCTGAATGGGAAAAGCCTGTATTTGCAGCTGCGCGTGCTAAGCCCAACTTGTCGGTCACACGCCTTGACAGCGCATCGCACAGCTTCGCCAACGCTGAGGACAAAGCGGTCCTCAGGGCCGCCCTGCTCAGCGCTCTCGCCTAGGCGAGTTGCATCTCGAACTCGGCATGGGCGAGGAACTTCTCGGCATCCAGTGCCGCCATACACCCCATGCCGGCGGCAGTAACCGCCTGTCGATAGATCTTGTCGGACACATCGCCTGCCGCAAAGACGCCTGGAACGTTCGTTCGCGTGCTCCCGACCTCGACCAGCAAATAGCCCTCCGCATCCATCGGCAAATGACCAGCGAAAATCTCGGTTGCAGGCTTGTGCCCGATCGCAACGAATGCCCCATCCACGTCAAGCGATGATGCTTCGCCGGTTACGGTATCTTTCAACGCCAGCGAAACCAGCCCTTCGGGATCGCCCCCCCCGACAAAGCGTTCGACACCCTTGTTCCAGAGTACCTTGATGTGGGGATGCGCGAACAGCCGGTCCTGCAGGATTTTCTCGGCACGCAATTCCCCGCGCCGATGGATCAAAGTGACGTCATGACTGTGGTTGGTCAGGTAGAGCGCCTCCTCGACTGCGGTGTTTCCGCCGCCGATAACCGCCACTTTCTTGCCGCGATAGAAAAACCCGTCACACGTAGCGCAGGCCGAAACGCCTTTGCCCTGCATCGCAGTTTCGCTTGCGAGCCCCAGCCATTTGGCCTGCGCGCCCGTTGCAATGACGAGAGTGTCGCAGGTGTAGATCGCGCCGCCATCTCCGGTAAGGCGGAATGGCCGTACGGACAGATCAACGTCCACAATGATGTCATAGACCATCTGGGTCCCGACATGTTCGGCCTGGGCCTGCATCTCTTCCATCAGCCATGGCCCCTGAATCACGTCGCGAAAACCGGGATAGTTCTCGACATCGGTCGTAATCGTAAGCTGTCCGCCGGGCTGGATCCCCTGAACCACGATCGGCTTGAGCCCGGCGCGAGCGCCATAGATGGCGGCAGAAAGTCCTGCTGGCCCGGAGCCGAGGATAAGCATGCGGGTGTGGCTTGTTTCGGTCATAGGTCAGGCATTTCCAAATCGGGGCCAACGAATCGTGGCTGGGCGGAGATAGGTTTGCGAATGCCTGCCTGCAACCCGGGGCAGACAGCAGGAAGACCTCCCCGGTGCAGCGGAGCGCTCAAGCAGACACCGGCTCGGCATCATCCAGACGCGATACGTCCAGATGGAGCGATCCGTCACGGTTGGTGATCACATCAACGAAATGGTGATCCATCAAAATATCCTCGCGTTGATAGCTTCGCCCACCAAAGGATTGCCGGGCAAGCAGCGTATCGAGCGCGCCAACTGTGACCACCAGCAAGAATGGTCGGTCGCTTTCAAACGCGGAGAGCACCGGGCTTTCATCATCGAGCAGGTGAATCAGCGTCCAGGACAAATTGAGCATCGGATTTTGGGATCGCAGCAACGTCAGTTCAAGCAACCCTGCGAACTCCTTGCCATTGGGAAGGACTGTTCGCGAGAGTATCGACATTTGCGCGGTTGCGGCGGCCAATGGCCGGGCGTGCATCGGGGCCAATCGGACCATCAGCGCGCGCTTGTCCTCATAATCGCCGATCACGGCAATCTTGCTGAAGATCATGCTTTCGCGAGGGCGGGCGAAGCGAGCGAAGACCAGGCCGGTAACGGTGGCCGAGAAAAACAGGCCGATCAGGATCTCGATCGATGCCACGCTGTGTCCCAAATGCGACGAGGGCGCCATATTGCCGTAGCCAACTGTCGCCAGCGTTTCGATAGAAAAGAAGAACCCGTCGAGAAAGGAGCCGGGTGTGGCATTCGTGATCATGCCAGCCGAAGACGCATAGATCAGGCCAAACACCAGGTTGATCGTGATGAATACCGCAGCGACGAGCGCGATAAAGGCGGGCCAGCCCATCTCCATCGTCCAATAGAAAAGATCATTCTCAAACCCCGGCGCGCCGATTTTGATCGCGCTGGTATTGCCCATATTCACAATTTGACGACGAGGTTTGCGCGACATGGGTTTGATCGTCAGCCATTGTTCCAGGATCGTCAATCCTGAAATCGGGATAGGGAAGCCGGTCGATGCCAAAGATCGGCGAGAATGGTAGCGGAGGAGGGACTTGAACCCCCGACACGCGGATTATGATTCCGCTGCTCTAACCAGCTGAGCTACTCCGCCCTGTTCGGGAAGCGCGCCTATAGCAGAGGCGCTTGCCCGGTCAACCGCCTCAAATCTCGACCTGACTCCCCAGCTCAACAACGCGGTTGGTGGGCAAACGGAAGAACTCCATTGCGCTTTCCGCGTTCC
>JANNLW010000281.1:0-13041 GCA_031397145.1 Sphingomonadales bacterium
TCTCTAATGTAATCGCGGTGAATGCCGACGGGAGCGACATCAAGTTGCTGAGCAAGCGGCGCGTGGCAAACTCGATGTTTCGGGATTTTCGCGGGGGTGGAATCATCGATTTTGCGCCAAATGCCGACGGAATAGTGTTTATGATGCGGTCATATGTTCCGGAAGAGAAGATCGGATCGTTGGTCGAGAATCTTCTTGAGGGCATGGGGGTGGACCAGATTGATACGCGCACTCTGGCAACCAAGCGCATCGAGACACCGCAACGCGATGCCGTTGAATATATTACCGACGGATTGGGTCAGGTACGGATCAAGGGAATCAGCCGGAATACTGCCGAAGGATACAGCAAGGGCATTACTACTTACCTTTATCGCTCAAAACAGTCCAGCGACTGGCGCACTCTGGGCGATCTGGACTTTCTAAACGGCACCGGATTCAACCCGTATGCCGTCGATCCTGATAAGGATGTTGTCTACGGGTTCGAGAGAGTTGACGGTCGCCTTGCGCTTGTTTCGACATCGCTAGCTAATGCTGCATTGACAAAAACCGTTGTCGCATCCCGGCCCGATGTGGATGTTGACGCCCTGATCCGGATTGGAAAGCGCCAACGCGTCGTCGGTGCCAGCTTTGCGACTGAACGAAGGCAATCGATCTACTTCGATCCCGACCTGAAGAAGCTGGCCGCATCGCTTGGCAGGGCTCTGCCCAACCAGCCTCTGGTCGAATTCGTCGATTCAAACCTCGACGAAAGCAAACTGCTCATCTGGGCAGGCGGGGATACCAGTCCGGGCACCTATTATCTCTTCGACCGCACTGCGAAGAAGCTGCAGCCGATCATGCCGTCGCGTCCGGAACTTGCGAGTGTGACGCTGTCCGAAGTGAGGCCAGTGACGTATCCGGCTGCAGACGGGACAATGATTCCGGCCTACCTGACACTGCCGCCGGGTTCATTGGGCAAGAACCTGCCCACAATTGTCATGCCGCACGGCGGGCCTTCAGCGCGCGACGAATGGGGTTTCGACTGGCTATCGCAATATTATGCAAATCGGGGCTTTGCTGTCCTCCGGCCAAACTTTCGCGGATCGACCGGCTATGGCGACGCCTGGTATCAGGAGAATGGCTTCAAGTCCTGGAGAACGTCGATAGGTGATGTCAACGATGGAGGCCGCTGGCTGGTCAAAAGCGGCGTCGCCGATCCGGGAAAGCTTTTTGTCGTCGGCTGGTCGTATGGCGGTTATGCGGCGTTGCAGTCCGCCGTTCTGGATCCAGCCTTGTTCAAGGCTGTCGTTGCGATTGCTCCTGTCACGGATCTGGATATGCTTAAGTCAGAATGGCGAAATTTTAGCAATCGGAGCGTCGTTGGAGAGTTTATTGGCACGGGCCCCCACATCAAGGAAGGCTCCCCAGCCCAGAACGCGGACAAGATTATCGCGCCGGTTCTGATGTTTCACGGCGAACTCGACCGTAATGTGGGCATAGCGCAGTCCCGGCTCATGGCGAAGAAACTACGCGATGCAGGTCGTGTGGTCGAACTGATCGAGTATCCCAAACTCGAACACAGCTTGGTCGATTCCGCAGTTCGGGCTCAACTGCTCAAGAAAAGCGCAGATTTCCTGCTTGCGGTCGGCAAATAGAAAAAGGGCGGCCCAAGCGGACCGCCCGTTATTCTCCGGAATTCAGACTGGTCAGCGCGAATAGAATTCGACGACCAGGTTTGGCTCCATCTTTACAGGATACGGCACTTCATCAAGCGTCGGGACGCGAACGAAGGTGACCTTCGCCGCGCCGTCGGTCGCAATATAATCGGGAATGTCACGTTCGGCGAGGCTCTGCGCCTCGATGACCAGCGCCATTTCAACGGCCTTGCTGCCAAGGCTGATCTCGTCACCCACATCGATGCGGCGCGAGGCGATGTTGCACTTCACTCCATTGACGCGGACATGGCCGTGGCTGACGAGCTGGCGCGCGGCGAACACCGTCGGCGCAAACTTGGCGCGATAGACGACCGAAGCCAGGCGGCGCTCGAGCAGGCCGATGAGGTTCTGTGACGTATCGCCCTTCATCCGGTCAGCGGTCTGGTAGCTCTGCTTGAACTGCTTTTCGGTGACTTCGCCATAATAGCCCTTGAGCTTCTGCTTGGCCTTCAGTTGCAGGCCATAGTCCGAAACCTTGCCCTTGCGGCGCTGACCGTGCTGGCCCGGGCCGTATTCTCGGCGGTTGACGGGAGATTTGGGGCGACCCCAGATATTTTCGCCCAACCGGCGGTCGAGCTTGTACTTGGCGCTCTGGCGCTTTGACATGAGTAATCCTTCAATTGCGTTGTTCGATTCAATATTCCGGAACCGCGCGACACGAGCAGGTCGTGCCGGACACCTGCTTCACCGGAGTGCAGGGTCAATTGCGAAGAGCGGGCCACTACAGCCCGGCATGGGAAAGTCAAGTCTTGGGCGGGAAATCGAGGCTCGTCTAGCCGCCTCTGGGGTCTCTGGGGGCAACCCGGCCCTGATCCTGCAACCTTTCTCCTGACTCGCGGGCGGCTCGCGAAGCATCATCCCACTCCTTGGCCGTGCGACAAACCTTCTTGGTTCCGGCAAGCGATCCGGTGACTTCATAGGTGCGGCATATCACCCGCTCTTTCGGCGCGAGGGGGGCGGGCGAAGCGGCTTCCGCCAACAGGACGGCGATAAAAAGAGCTGAGGAACCGATCATAAATACCCCCTTACAGGCATTGGACGGCACAGAGATAGTAGATTGGCGAAAATCGGGCTAGTCTTTTTTTCGCGGTGACCGTGGCTCACCGATCGTGCGAATGACACCGCGTATCGTGCGGACTTCCTGCGCGCTCCATTGCGGCTTGGTGAGTATCGAACGCACCGTTCGCCGCGTCACATGAGCGCGCTCGGGCGGGAAAAAGAAGCGCTCGCGTTCCAGCAGGGCCTCAAGCTGGACGATCAGTTCCTCAAGCTCTTTCTGCGGCGCAGGCGGATCAAGCTTGGTCTTCGGCGGGGACGTAAGGCCCGCGCCTTTCGACCATTCATAGGCGATCAGAATCACCGCCTGAGCGAGATTGAGGCTGCCAAATTCCGGGTTGATCGGTACGGTGATGATCGTCCGCGCAAGCGCCACATCGTCGCTGGCCAGCCCCGAACGTTCCGGCCCGAACAGGATCGCGCTGCGCCCGGTTGCAGAGCGGATTTCGGCGGCGGCACCTTCGGGTGTCACAACCGGTTTGACCACGCCACGCTTGCGGACGGTAGTGGCATATACATGCGCGCAATCGGCGGTCGCCTCCGCTACGCTGGCAAACACCTGCGCTTGCTCAAGAACACTATCCGCACCCGCGGCAGCCGGTCCTGCGGATGGATTGGGCCAGCCGTCACGCGGCACCACAAGCCGCATCTCGGTCAGCCCGAAATTGAGCATTGCCCGTGCTGCCTTGCCGATATTCTCGCCAAGCTGCGGGCGCACAAGGACAATGACTGGCGGCTTGCTCACTTGCGGACCGCGTCAGCGATACTCCCGGCAAAACCTTCAAAGTCGCTCGCGTCTGTAAAATCCTTGTAGACCGAGGCAAAGCGGATATAGGCCACGCTGTCGAGCCCCTGAAGCGCAGCCATCACCAGCTCGCCTATCCGGGTCGACGAGATTTCCGGCTCACCCAATGTTTCAAGTTGCCGCTGGATACCGGTTACAAGACGTTCGATCTTGGTGCCGTCGACTGGCCGTTTTCGGCAGGCAATTGTGATGGATCGTTCCAGCTTTTCGCGCTCGAACGCCTCTTTTCGACCTTCGGATTTCAGGACGGTCAATTCGCGCAACTGGATCCGCTCAAATGTCGTGAAGCGCGCGCCACATGCCTCGCACTGGCGTCGCCGACGAATTGATGCATTGTCCTCTGTCGGCCGGCTATCCTTGACCTGTGTCTCGGCATGCGAGCAAAACGGGCAACGCAACGCCTATAAGCCCGGATAGATTGGAAAGCGTTCGCAAAGTGCGCGCACACGCCCACGCACATCGGCTTCAACTCGACTGTCGCCGGTTTCGCCCTTTTCGGCCAAGCCTTCGAGTACGTCGGCAACCATATTGCCGATTTCGCGGAATTCGGCCGGGCCGAAGCCGCGGGTTGTGCCTGCAGGCGATCCTATCCGGATTCCTGATGTCTTCATCGGTGGCAGGGGATCATTGGGTATGCCATTCTTGTTGCAGGTGATCGCTGCGCGCTCGAGCGCCTCGTCTGCATCCCGGCCGGTTACGCCGAGAGGTGACAAGTCGACCAGCGCGAGATGTGTGTCGGTGCCTCCCGAAACAAGGTTTGAACCCCGTTCCTGCAACGTTGCGGCCAGCACTTTTGCATTCTCGATCACTGCGCGTGAATAGCTTTTGAACTCCGGTTGGAGCGCTTCTCCAAAAGCCACCGCTTTGGCTGCAATCACATGCATCAGTGGCCCGCCTTGGAGGCCGGGAAAAACGGCAGAGTTGATCTTCTTCGCAAAGGCCTCGTCATTGGTCATGATCATGCCGCCACGCGGCCCGCGAAGTGTTTTATGCGTCGTCGTGGTGACGACATGGGCGTGACCGAAAGGTGTTGGATGGACGCCACCGGCAACCAAGCCCGCAAAATGCGCCATATCGACCATGAAGATCGCTCCAACCTCATCTGCAATCGCGCGAAAACGAGCGAAATCAATTTGGCGGGGATAAGCGGATCCACCCGTGATGATCAGAGTGGGACGGTGTTCCTTGGCGAGGCGCTCGACCTGGTCGAAATCGATCAAGTGATCGTCAGCATTCACGCCATATTGTACAGCATTGTACCATTTACCGGACATCGCCGCCTTGGCACCATGAGTCAGGTGACCGCCGGCATCGAGGCTCAGTCCCATGATTGTATCGCCCGGCCTTGTAAGCGCGAGCATCACGGCCCCATTGGCCTGTGCACCCGAATGCGGCTGCACATTGGCAAAGCTGCAGTCGAACAACTGTTTGGCGCGGTCAATGGCGAGGGATTCCACCTCGTCAGATGGCGCGCAGCCCTGATAATAGCGCTTGACAGGATAGCCTTCGGCATATTTGTTTGTGAAGACCGATCCTTGCGCCTCGAGCACGGCTTTCGAGACAATGTTTTCCGATGCGATCAATTCAATTTGATGTTGTTCGCGATCAAGCTCGTGACGAACGCCTGCGAATACTGCTGGATCGACCTCGGCTAGTCCGCGTGTAAAAAAGCCGTCGGGTTGGACATCGTTGAGGGATGCTGCGGAATTTATGCTCATGCGTGTTCTTTCAGAAAGGATGGATGTGCAAGTTTTTCGACGCGCGGGCCGTGGCGTCCCCCGCCAAAACTGGTTGCGAGAAATGCGGACACGCAGGATTTGGCCATATCGATACCGATAAGGCGCGCGCCCATGGCGATCACGTTGGCATCATTATGTTCGCGCGAAAGCTGCGCGGAAAGCGGATCGTCGACGCGGGCACAGCGACATTCGGGGTGCCGGTTGACAGCAATCGAGATACCGATCCCGGATCCGCAAAGCGCCACACCCCTTTCGGCCGCACCCGAGCCAACCGCGTCTGCCAGCGCATAGCCATAGTCTGGATAGTCTACCCTATTATCATCGTAGGGCCCAAGATCGTCTACTTCATGTCCGGACTCGCGGAGCCATTCTGCAAGCGCGGCCTTCATCTCAAGCGCGGCATGATCGGAGGCTATGGCGATACGCATGCTGGCGACCGGGTCCTTCAGCGACAAATGAATCGGATGCGCTGCTTCTAGGGGATCATGTCCGGGATTTCCACCAGCGATTGTGGTTGGCGTTGCGATCATTGTTCCGACATGCCATCGTCTGGACATGAGAAGTGCCGAACAATTCATGGAGCGACAAACGGGCTCTTTGCCCGACCATCTTGGAATCATGGTTCTGGAGGCAACCCCTGAACTTATGGTCTTGGCCTTCGATGTCACGCCGCGGCACCATGCGCCAAATGGCTTCCTCCATGCAGGGTCGGTTGTAACGCTTGCCGATACAGCGTGCGGATATGGCACAGTGCTCAACCTGCCCGAAGGTGCAAGTGGGTTCACGACGATTGAACTGAAATCCAATTTCTTCTCGACAGCAATGTCTGGCAGGGTCATCGCTACAGCAGTGCCCGTGCATCGGGGGCGAACGACCCAAGTCTGGGACGCAGAGGTCATGTCCGAAGACAGCCAGAAACGCATGGCGCTGTTTCGCTGCACTCAATCGGTGCTTTGGCCTCGCGGATGATGCAGGAAAAATCCTTGAGTCTTGCGAGCAAGTTGGATCAAGCTGCGGTTGTCCAGACCCTCGCTCTGGCGTTTCAGGACGATCCGGCACTCTGCTGGATTATGCCCAATGCCGAACGCCGCAGGGAGCGTTTACCCCTACTGTTCAGCATATTGTTCAAATCTGACCTTCCAACCGGCATGATCCTCAAATCGGCAGGGGGTGAAAGCGCTTCGCTGTGGCGGGCGCCAGGTACGGCGGATACCGGGATTTGGGAATTGATCCGCAGCGCCATCCCGATGACCCAGGTCTTCGGTTCGGGAATAGGCCGGGGAATTGCGATAAGCACCGCGCTTGATGCGCACCACCCCAAGGGTATTTCCTTTTGGTACTTGCATTTCGTGGGCGTAGCACCTGATTTTCAGGGTAAGGGTTGGGGCGGTTCGATCATTCGCGAGGGACTTTTGCGTACCGCAAGTGACGGACTTCCAACATATCTGGAAACTGCGACGCCAGAGAACGTCCCGCTATACCAGAGATTGGGCTTCGATATTATTGAGGAATGGGATGTACCAGATGGCGGCCCGCATTTCTGGTCAATGCTTCGCCCGGCCTGACGCATATTGACCCCGGCAGGCGCATCGCCCGGGATACGACGGCCGGAAGATAAGGGGCTCCCGACCGTCGCTCGCGCACCTGCATAGCTGCAGATGTTCATGGCCCACGCCCCAACAGGGTTGCGTGCCCATGCCCGCTGGCAAGACCGGCCCCGCACCGAAAACGATACAGTGCGCGGGGCCGGTCTTGAGGGTGGCAATCGAATGACAGTTCCAGCATTATTGCCGTTCGCCGTCTGCGCCCGAGGGTCGCCGCCCAAGATCCAACTATGTCCCAGCGCCTCAAAGAATGGCTAACTGTTTGACATTATGTATAGATATGAAGCGAAAAGTGTATTTGGATGCAGCGAACAGCACAAAAAATTGGATGCTGGCGAAATGCGTTCAGGCGGCTTTGCGCAATTCCATTCGGTCCCAGATTTCGACGAGTGCCTTTGTGAGTTCGGCCATCATCTCGGTCGTGTGGGCAGGGCCTGGCGTAAACCTTAGACGTTCAGTGCCTCTGGGAACTGTGGGATAATTGATAGGTTGGACATACACGCCATACTCGGCAAGCAATATATCCGAAATGCGCTTCGCCCGGATTGGGTCTCCCACCATCAAGGGCACAATGTGGGTCGTCGAGTTCATCACAGGCAGGCCGGCTTCGGCAAAGCATTGCTTGAGAAAGGCAGCAGCACTTTGCTGCGCTTCGCGTTCGACACTCGAAGATTTGAGGTGGCGCACACTGGCCAGAACGCCTGCGACAAGCACGGGGGACAGGCTGGTTGTGAAGATGAACCCGGGCGCATAGGAACGGATGACGTCCACAACCACCTGGTCGGCTGAAATGTAGCCGCCCATCACCCCGAAAGCCTTGCCGAGTGTCCCTTCAATGATGGTCACGCGGTGGGCTACCTCGTCGCGGTCGGTGATACCGCCGCCCCTTGGTCCATACATGCCGACAGCATGAACTTCATCGCAATAGGTCAGTGCGTTATAAGCATCGGCGAGATCGCAAATCGCCGCAATCGGCGCCACATCGCCGTCCATGGAATAGACGCTCTCGAACGCGATCAATTTGGGTGCGTCTGGATCTTCGGCTGCCAGAAGCTCCTCGAGATGTTCCAGATCATTGTGCCGCCACACCCGCTTTTCGCAACCCGAATTTCGGATTCCTGCGATCATCGACGCGTGATTGAGTTCGTCCGAAAAGATCACGCAACCCGGCAGAATCTTGCCAAGAGTCGCAAGCGTCGCTTCATTCGAGATATAGCCCGAGGTAAAAAGAAGAGCGCCTTCCTTGCCGTGCAAGTCGGCAAGTTCAGCTTCAAGGTCGACATGATAATGGGTGTTGCCGCCAATGTTGCGCGTGCCGCCGGACCCGGCGCCCACGTCATGGAGCGCCTCTTCCATCGCCGCGATGACCTTGGGATGTTGGCCCATCGCCAGATAGTCGTTCGAACACCATACCGTAATTGGCTTGGGGCCGTTGTGGCCGGCAAAACAGCGCGCATTGGGAAACGAGCCCTTGTTCCGCAATATGTCAATAAAGACGCGATACCGGCCTTCCTCGTGAAGCCGGTCAATCGCTGAATTGAATATCTTGCCGTAGTCCACGGGAAAGTCCTGCCGCCACCAGTTTGAGTGCCATTATCGCGAGAAATGCGTCAATGCCAGCGCGAACGATTCGCAACAAGGTTCGCCGTTCCACGACGTGTCGGTCGAGCGAATCTCTCGGTTGGTCGAGATGTAATTGTATTTGAACGCGAATCCCGGTCTTTTCGGATTGTAGACAAGGGATGGGGAGCGCCGGATGCGGTTCAGGGTCTTGCCGGAAATAGTGTTAGTCTTCGGCCTGTTCTGCGCGCCAAACGCTTCTGCTGCAGCCGATTCCTTCACACCGTTTGAATTGAGTGAACTGGCGAAAGGTATTCATCTGCTGTCTCAGCCTGAGGATTTTTCCGGTCCGGCAAGCGGCAATGTAACAATCATCGAACAAATGGACGGCATTGTCGTGATCGACGGCGGTGGTTCGCGCGGCGATGGAGATAGGATTGTCCGTGCGATCCGATCACTGACGCAAAAACCGGTAAAAGCCGTTGTCATTACCCATTGGCACAACGATCATCCGCAGGGTGTTTCGCAAATCCTTAAGGCATGGCCGGCGGTTCGGATCATCGCCACGGACGAAACACGTCGCGGAATCCTGGGGCCTGCCGCCACCGATTTCGGTCCAACGCCCAACCCTAACGCGGATAAGAAAATAGCCGACGAAATTGGCCGGTTCGTCGACCAGCTTGAGGCTGTTGCGAGCAACCCTGAAACCGATCAAACGACACGGGATCGCTACCGCAATGTGATCGAGCAGAACCGCGCCATGATCCCGGACTTCGCCGGAACCATGTTGGTAGAGCCGAACGAAATCCTTGAAAAGGAACGTCTGATAAGCGATCCTGAGCGGCCCGTTCGCATCAAGTTTCTTGGCCGGGCAAACACGGCCGGTGATGCGATTGCATGGCTTCCCAAACAGCGGATCATTGTAACGGGCGATATTGTGGTGGCGCCAATACCATTCGGTTTCTTCAGCTACCCCAAAGATTGGATCGCCACTTTAAAAAGGATCAAGACCTTCAATTTTTCGTTGCTGGTGCCAGGGCACGGCCGCCCCCAACATGACCACACCTATGTCAACCGACTGATAGGGACAATCTCGGATATTCGTGCCCAGGTTGCCCCGCTTGCGCGACAGGGAAACGATCTGGAAAGCGTTCGCAAAGCAGTCAGTTTCGAAATTCAGTCCGCGATATTCGCGCAGACTCCGCGCGCAAAAAGGATGTTTGATGCCTATTGGCTGACGCCGATGGTTGAAAACGCCTATAAGGAGGCAAGAGGTGAGCCGATCATTCAAGGGGAGGGAAACGGACCCTCTTGATGTTCGATCGATGGCGTAGCGCGTTCAACAAGCTGAGGCTTTTTGTCTGATCGTATCGGAATTGCCGAACTGCTGAGTTTTGCCAGTAGCTTCCCATCGCTATCGGTCAGATCCGCCTCAAGAAAGCAGGACGAACGGCCCATTTTCAGGCAACGGCCTTCGGCATGGAGCGTTCCCGGCAAAGCCGCGGCCAGAAAGCTCGTCTTCATTTCCATAGACGCGATGAATCCCGGTTCACCAAGTGCAACGATACCGGCAAAGGCCGCTGCATCGTCGAGGATTGCGCAGACGATTCCGCCCTGCACGGTACCTCGAGGATTGCAGAAGCGCTCGTCCATCTCGAACGACATGCGCACACGGCCAGCCTTCTGGTCCACTTCAAGCACCTTCATACCGAACAAAACCCCCGTCGCCGGTAGCCGGGTATTGAAACGGTCGAGCAATTGCTGGTCGTTGAGCGGCATGGCCAGTTCCTAGAGAATTCTTGTTTCAGACAGGCCATAACCCGCAAGTGCGGGGCCAAGCACTACAAGATTGGGCGTGTTCCGTGTGAATACGGCGAACCCGGTCGATGCATTCGGCCAATCCTGATTTTCGGTCAGGAAGGCGGTCCGTCGCGCAATGCCCTCGCCGCTGTCGACTTGAATGACCTGGCTCGGGCTGGCCGCAGCGATCTCTTGGGATAACAGCGGGAAATGTGTGCAGGAAAGAACAAGCTGGTCGATCCGTTGCCCTTCGGGCTGATCGAAAAGCCCGTCCATGATCCGGGATATAACGGCTGGATCCGACGTAACACCGCGCAACTTTTCTTCGGCGATTTCAACCAACTCGGCCGAGCCGTGTCTGATAACGAGGCAATCGCTTGCAAACTCGGCAGACAGGCGATCGACATAGGGCTGGCGCACGGTCGCATCCGTTCCGAGCACGCCAATCACCCGTGTTTTGCTGGCCACTGCAGCTGGCTTGATGGCTGGAACCGTTCCTACAACCGGTACTTCAAGCGCCGCACGCACGTGGCTCAGGGCAATCGTCGAGGCCGTGTTGCATGCGATGACGATGATACGCGGTGCGAACCGTTCGACCAGTCTTCCAAGCAAAGCGGGCACACGGGACGCGATTTCCGCTTCAGACTTTGTGCCATAGGGGTAACCGGCATTGTCAGCAGCATAAACGAATGATGCCATTGGCAGCGCTTTTCGTACATGCGCCAACACCGAAAGGCCGCCAACGCCGGAATCGAAAAGAAGGATTGGTCGGTCATCGGCCATGCGCTGCGCATAGCGATCGATGGTAGGCGATCAAGCCGTAATTCATAATTGAACACCTCAACCAAATGCCGCTTTCAATCATCGACAACTTTGGTTTACCTAGACTGCAGCGTTTGTATCGCAGGAGGTGAAGCAATGTCTGACATAGGATGGAACCTCGCGCCGATACCGCTTATTTTTGGATATTTGCTGGGTTCGATACCGTTCGGACTTATCCTGACGCGCCTGATGGGAGCTGGCGATCTTCGCGAAATCGGTTCGGGAAACATTGGGGCGACAAATGTGTTGCGCACTGGACACAAGGGATTGGCGGCAACGACGCTTCTGCTCGATATGGCCAAGGGTGCAGCGGCGGTCATGATTGGGCAAAGATACGGATCCGACTACGCGGTCATCGGCGGCGCCGCCGCCTTTATCGGTCATGTCTATCCGGTCTGGCTGAAATTCAGGGGTGGAAAAGGAGTGGCAACGATGCTCGGCGTCACGCTCGCGCTGAATTGGGTTCTTGGCGTTGTTTTCGCGATTATTTGGTTGCTGGCATTGGCGGCAACGCGAATTTCATCGGTCAGCGGAATGGCAGCGGCAATCTCTGCCCCGATTGCGGCCTCATTGATCGGACAGATGGGCCTCGGTTATGCATTGTTGGCCCTCGCGATGATTGTGATTTGGAAACACCGCGCCAACATCGGCCGTCTTATCGACGGCACCGAACCCAAGGTTGGCCAATCAGGCTGATGCCGGACGCAGGGCAGGAACTGCTGGATCGGCTGCGATTGATCCGATCGGCCAATATCGGGCCTGTTACCTATTTTCAATTGATTCAGCGCTTTGGCACGCCGGCCGCAGCCTTGAAGGCCGTCCCCGAACTGGCGCTGCGAGGCGGCGGCAAAGCACCCCGGCTAGCAGATATCGAGGATATCGTCCGGGAGATATCGATTGTCGAAAAGTTGGGGGCACGGTATTTGTTCCTCAATCAAGGCGTTTATCCGCCGCTCCTGGCCGAAATCGATACTGCACCTCCGGCTTTGATTGTGCGCGGCAATCTTGCTCTCCTTCAACGGCCAGCAATCGCCATCGTGGGCGCGCGCAATGCGTCGGCTGCTGCCATTCGCTTTGCACGCGAATTGGCGCGAGGATTGAGCGAAGAGGGGGTTGCCGTGGTCTCCGGGCTTGCGCGTGGCATCGACACGGCCGCACATCAAGGTTCGCTCGATGGCGGTACGATCGGCGTAATTGCCAGTGGGATCGACATTGCCTACCCGCCTGAAAATGCCACGCTTCAGGAAGATGTTGCGACCAAGGGGCTGCTGATTGCCGAACAGCCGCCGGGACGCGAGCCATTGGCCCGGCATTTTCCCTATCGCAACCGAATCATTGCTGGGATGACGCTTGGGACAGTAATCGTAGAAGCGGCGCCCAAATCGGGGTCGTTGATCACGGCAAGATTGGCGAACGAAGCGGGAAGGGAAGTTATGGCCGTCCCCGGATCGCCGCTGGATCCTCGCGCCCAGGGATGCAACCTGCTGATCCGGGAAGGGGCCACGTTGGTTCAGTCCGCTGCTGATGTGCTCGAAATGGTTCGGCCTTTTTCCGGTAGCACGCTGCGCGCGTCTGCTCACGACTTCCGGCCCGAAAATACAACAGCAGAGGTGTCGGAAAATGAGCGCGCGATGGTTCTAGGGTTGCTGAGCCACGCGCCAGTGCCAGTAGATGAGATTGTCCGTCAATCGGGCCTGCCTGCGGGAACGGCGCAGACCGTATTGCTCGAACTTGAACTTGGAGGTCGGCTCGAACGCCATGCCGGCGGGCGGGTTTCTCTGGCTTGACAGCCTCCCGGATGCCGCTTCACTCTCGCGCGTACACGTAGGGGATGATTTTGGTACAATGAAACTGGTCGTAGTTGAGTCGCCTGCCAAGGCAAAAACCATCGAAAAATATCTGGGGCCAGGCTATCGCGTGCTGGCATCATTCGGCCATGTTCGCGATCTGCCGCCCAAGGA
>JANNLW010000293.1:0-23893 GCA_031397145.1 Sphingomonadales bacterium
GAGGCTCCCTTGCCAGCCCGTTCGCGCGCATCGGCCGACAGTGTCAGCAGATCGCTCATATGATATCTCCATTCGGTAACATCCCGACCGCGCCTCCAGGGATGACCATGGCCGGGAAGTGGGCGCCCTTAACGAGGAAAGTGCAAAAGGGCAAGGCCGCTCACGATCCCGGACGTGAAAAGGCCCGCTGGCGGGAAGCCAACGGGCCTTTTGGTGGGAGGGTTGGCGAGCCGGTTAGGCGCCGACGATAAAGGCCACGAGAATAAACTGGGCCCCCAGTGCGACAGCAAGGCTCGCGGACCGTACGATCATTGACATAACACGTTCCATTCACTTGCTTGCTTCGAGACGGACTATTCCGTTTCGATGTGCAACCTATGCTGCAAGTGCTAATTAAGTGCAAACGTGTTACGTGCAATCGTGATTGCAGAAAATGCAATCACTATGAAAATGCCTGAATTCCCGTGATTGCGCGACCGAGAATCAATGCATGGACGTCATGTGTTCCTTCATAGGTGTTAACGGTTTCCAGATTTATCGCGTGTCGAATCACGTGATATTCAGCTGCAATGCCGTTTCCGCCGTGCATGTCGCGGGCAATGCGGGCGATATCGAGCGCCTTGCCGCAATTGTTTCGCTTGATCAGGCTGACCATTTCGGGCGACCATGCATCGGCATCGATCGAACGGCCAACCGTGATCGCCGCCTGAAGGCCCAGCGCGATTTCTGTCTGCATGTTGGCCATTTTGAGCTGGGGAATCTGGTTGGCGGCCAGCGGACGTCCGAACTGCTTGCGGTCCAGCTGATATTGCCGGGCGCGATGGAAACAATCCTCTGCCGCGCCCATTGCGCCCCAGGCAATACCATAGCGCGCCTTGTTGAGGCAGCCGAATGGGCCCGAAAGGCCCTGCACATTGGGCAGCATGTTCTCTTCCGGCACGAATACGTCTTCGAGCACGATTTCGCCCGTGATCGACGCGCGCAGGCTCATCTTGCCTTCGATCTTGGGCGTCGAGAAGCCATCCATCCCGCGTTCGACTATGAATCCACGGATGATACCGCCCTCGTCCTTGGCCCAGACGATCGCAATGTCGGAAATTGGTGAGTTGGTGATCCACATCTTTGCGCCGCTGATGCTGTATCCTCCGGGCACGGCCTTTGCCTTTGTTTTCATGCTCGCCGGGTCCGAACCGGCATCGGGTTCAGTCAGGCCGAAGCAGCCAATAATCTCGCCTGACGCAAGACGCGGCAGATATTTCTGGCGCTGCTCCTCGGTGCCATAGGCATGAATGGGATGCATCACGAGGCTCGACTGGACCGACATGGCAGACCGATAGCCTGAGTCCACGCGCTCCACAGCCCTGCTGATCAGTCCATAGGCGACGTGACTGACGCCCGCGCAGCCATAGCCATCGATAGTTGCACCCAGCAAACCGAGTTCGCCTAACTCGTTCATTATCTCGCGGTCGAACCGTTCTTCGAGGGTTGCGGACACAACGCGTGGCAGGAGCTTATCCTGCGCATATGCTTCGGCCGCATCACGGATCATCCGCTCGTCTTCGGTCAGTTGTGCATCAAGGTTGAAGGGATCATCCCAACGGAAAGGAGTAAATTTTGCCATCTCCGTCCTTTGGCACAATTGGAAAGCGTCGACAATCGAGGTGGAATCCTGTAGAGCAAGTTCGAGGAAAACCGACATGCTTCGTTGCTTCGTCCTGACGGTTCTTGCGTGTGCGCTGCTGGGCAATGGTTCTCCGGCGCGGGAGCACTATTTCTGGTTTCCAGCAGCATCTGAAGTGAAACCGCGGCCTTGGGCGGTGTTGCTGCCCAGAGCCGCAGGTATCGGAAAGCTCGCGCGCGGAAACCAGTATTGGGACCTCGCCTCCAGGTTGAATGAGCGCGGGATAGATACATTGATCATCGATTATGATGCCGCCGCTGCCAAAGTCCCCGCTGCACGCGGAAAGACCGGACCAAAGATCGCTGCGATCATCGTCGATGCGCTCGCCGATTCGCGAGACAGGAGCCGGATGGATGCGCGTTGCCCGGGTCTGATGATTGGCTGGTCGCGCGGAGCAGAAGGAGTTCTAACCCTCGCATCGACGGAACAAGGCCCAAAAACGGGGGCAAAAGCCGCGGTGGTTTATTACCCGTCCGTTCGCGGGCAGGAACAGCCCTGGCACCAACGCATTCCCGTTCTTGCCCTGCAAGGGACGGGTGATCAGATTGCGCCGGCTGGCTCGCTCGTGAAACTGGTTTCAAGCCGCCATTCAAACGAGATGGAGTTCGATGTGCATCTCTATGAAGGCGCGCATCACCGGTTTGATGTCGCGCATCCGGTCGATGACCCGGCCGGCAAGACACCTGGCGATTATGATCCGAACGCCAGCGCCAAGGCGCTTGCAGCGATTGGCCTGTTCCTTGAAAAGCATGGAATTACTGCCGGTGGATGCGCGCTTGATTGACCGCAGCCCACACACTGCGTGTTCGGTTAGCCGAGCGAAGTTTCCCAATCGTCTGGCTTGAAGCCAATCATCATGCCGCCGGGATGTTCGACGACCGGACGTTTGATCATCGATGGATATCCGACCATGAGTGCAATAGCCTTTGCTTCATCAAGACCTGACTTGTCAGCATCGGAAAGCGTGCGGAAGGTCGTTCCCGCCCGGTTGAGAACAGTCTCCCAGCCAAACGCCTTGCACCACGCTTTGATCCTGTTTGCGTCAGCTCCAGACTTTTTATAGTCGTGAAAGACATAATCGAGCCCGCGCGTATCAAGCCATGAGCGCGCTTTCTTCACTGTGTCACAATTCGGAATCCCATAGAGGGTGATCGTCATTCCTGCCTCTTTTCTGCAAATTGCAAACCCGTTCGCTTAACTCTGTTTAAGCTCGACCCAACGGTCCGTTTCTTCCTGCCTGTATCAGTGCCTTGGCGGCCCATCCGAGCTTTTTTGACTTGCTCACAATCACCCGGCGATCCCACGCCGCTTGTCCGCGTGCGGCGACTTCGCGGGCAATATCGCCATAGATGCCGGCCGCCGCCAGCACTGCCCAACGCGCACGGAAGGGAAGTTTTCTGGCCCCGATCCGGGCGCTGGCTTCGTAATCCTGTGCCATGTCCGCCAGCCACCAACCGATATCGGCGAGGCGGGCACGGTAAAAAGGACGCATCTGCTCGCCGGGAGGGATATCGGCCTCAACCAGCCAGTCATCAGGGATGTAACAGCGACCCGCCGCATCATCCTCACTGATATCCCGGGCGATGTTCGCGAGCTGAAAGGCTTTGCCGAGATCCGCTGCACGTTCCAGCGTTTCCGAATCTTCAGGGTCAATTCCCATGATGATTGCCATCATGCAGCCGACCGCTCCGGCAACATGGTAGCAATATTTGAGTAGATCCTTCTCCGATCGCGGATGCCAACCTGCCGCATCGAGGGCAAAGCCTTCGATCAGATCATAGATATATTTGTGGGGGATCGCACACTCGCGTGCGACCAGGCCGAGCGCGTCAAAGGCCGGCTCTCCGGTAGTCTCGCCTTCCAACGCGCGTGTTGTCAGGTCGGTAATGTTGGCGAGCCGCTCCATTGGATCGTCGACAGCAGACATCGTCCCGCCATGATCCTGTCCGTCAGCGATATCGTCGCAACGGCGACACCAGTAGTAGAGCAACCACGCCTGCTCTCGGGTCTTGCGGTCAAACAGTTTCGATGCGAGCGCAAAGGACGTGGAACCCCGTTCAATGCTGTCGCGGGCGTGTGCGACAAGGGCAGTGCGGTCGGGACTCACAGATCAAACCGGTCAAGCCATTTGGCCTGATCGGGCGGACGAAAGTCTGCAATTTCATCAAGCAAGGCGCCCGGTTCTGAAGCGGCGATGATCATCTCGCGGTGCACCCGTGTCACGAACCGCGCCTCGACGCAGTTGTCGAGAAAGGTGAAGAGCGCATCATAATAGCCCGCGACATTGAGAAATCCGCAGGGTTTGGGGTGATAGCCGAGCTGACCCCAGGTCAGCATTTCAAACATCTCATCCAGCGTGCCAAAGCCGCCCGGCATGGCAATGAAGCCGTCGGCAAGATCTGCTATGAGCGCCTTTCGCTCATGCATTGTGGAAACGATGTGGAGTTCGGAGCAACCCTTGTGCGCGAGTTCCTTGTCGCGGAGCGCTGCCGGGATCACGCCGATGGCCTCACCGCCTGCATTCAGGACCGCATCGGCGATTGTGCCCATCAGCCCGATATGGCCCCCGCCGAATACCAACCCGATCCCGCGTCCGGCCATCTCGGTGGCAAGCGCGCGCGCGGCATCCGCATAGGCCGGATCTCCACCTGGAGACGAGCCGCAATAGACGGCGAGCCGAGTCACTTGTTGAGATCCTCGAGCATCAACCCCGCTGTTGCCTTGGCGCTTCCGACGACGCCCGGAATGCCGGCTCCCGGATGCGTACCGGCGCCGACAAAATACAGGTTGGGAATGGCATCGTCGCGGTTGTGTGTGCGGAACCAGGCCGATTGGGTCAGCGTCGGCTCAAGGCTGAAGGCGCTACCCAGATGGGCATTGAGGTCCCGCCCGAAATCGGTAGGCGCATAGTGAAAGCTGGTTACGATCCGCGACCGGATGTCAGGGATCAGTCGCCGTTCAATCTCGTCAAGAATGCGTTCCTTGAGCAACTCACCCACTTCTCCGTCCCAATCGAGAGGCGCCTTGCCAAGGTGGGCGACCGGCGCGAGGGCATAGAAGGTTGAGCAACCTTCGGGCGCCATTGACGGGTCGGTCACCGTAGGATGGTGAAGATAAAGCGAGAAATCCGCAGGCAAGACGCCATGATTGTAGATATCCCGCAAAAGCTCTTTGTAGCGCGGGCCGAACAGGATCATGTGATGCGGAATTCCTGGCCAGCTTCCCTTGATCCCGAAATGGACAACAAACAGCGAAGGCGAAAACCGTTTGCGCTCGAGTGCGGAGGCCACGCGCGAGCCCCGCCTGTTGCCGGTCAGCAGGTCGCGGTAACTGTGCATGATATCGGCGTTCGAGGCGACCGCATCGGCATCCGCCCGCCAACCTGAGCGCGTCCTGACGCCGGTCGCCTTGTCACCAAGTGTCTCGATCTCAACCACTGGATCGTCGAGCCGGAGTATGCCGCCGAGCCGCTCGAATTGTGTAATCATGCCTGCGACCAGCCTGTTCGTGCCACCCCGCGCGAACCAGACGCCGCCATCCTTTTCCAGCTTGTGGATCAGGGCATAAATGGCGCTTGTGGTGAAAGGATTCCCGCCGACAAGTAGCGTATGAAACGACAACGCCTCGCGCAGTTTTTCGCTTTGCACGAAGGACGAGACCATCGAATAGACCGAGCGCCAGGCCTGGTACTTGGCAAGCGCCGGCGCCGCCTTGATCATCGACGCAAAGTCAAGGAAAGCAACCGTGCCAAGCTTGACATAGCCTTCCTGATAAACCCCGGCCGAATAGTCGAGGAAGCGTTGATAACCCGCCACATCGGCGGGATTGAGCTTTGCAATCTCGGCGGTCAGCGACGCATTGTCGTTCGAATAATCGAAGTTCGTCCCGTCAGGCCAGTTGAGCCGATAAAAAGGCGAGACCGGATCAAGCGTCACGTCATCGGCCATGTCGCGGCCGGACAGCGCCCAGAGTTGCTTCAGGCAGTCAGGATCGGTGATGACTGTCGGCCCTGCATCAAAGGTAAACCCGTCCTTCTTCCAGAAATAGGCGCGCCCGCCAGGCTTGTCGCGGCCTTCGACGATGGTCGTTACTATGCCCGCCGATTGCAGCCGAATGCCCAGCGCCAATCCGCCAAAACCCGATCCGATGATGATGGCGCGCTTCACTTCCGTGACCCCAATATTGCCGTCACTGCTCGACCGATAGCGACTGGCGGCTTTCCACTCAAGATTCGGATCTTGTCGAGAAACGTTGATGTCCCGGCGTAGAAACGACCGATCAAGGCCGGGGAAAGACGGTAAAATCGCTCAAGTATTCTGTAACGCTGGTCGGGTTCGGCAGCACGAAAAAGCATGGTATCAAGCATCCTGTAGAATCCGCGCTCGCCCCATAGCGACGCAGCATGGGCCTTTGACTGTTCAGGGCCCAGAGTGGGAGTTTCGGCGACGCGGACAGCCAGTCTGACCGCATCGGGTAATGAATATCCGGTGGTCGGATGGAAAAGCGCAGCGCGCATCCCGGCCTTTGCCGTATCCCCGCCCGACGCCCAGTAGCGTTCAAAATTACCGCCCATCGCAACGGGGAGAACACCAGTCTCTTCACGCTCGATCGCTTTCACATTCCACCCGCGGGCTTTGGCATAGTCCCTGATGCGCTGGCGCAAATCATTCAGCGGAATATCCGGGCAATCACTGTAGTAAGTGTCCTCGACAAATACAGTCTCGGCATCGAATGGCAGGCAATAAACGAAACGATAGCCGTCAAGCTGCGGGACTGTTGCGTCCATGATGATCGGTCGGATCAGGCCATGCCCACCCTCGATCCGCAATCGCTGCCCAAGGAATTTCTGCCAGCCAAGATCAAGACAGGACAGGTCTGCGGCCCCGCGCGTATCGATAACAAGACTCGCTTCGATTCGGCTTTGATTGTCGAGGACAATCGAATTGCAATCGATCGAGATAGCTCTGGCAGCGATGATTCGTTCAGGATGCAGCCGAGCCCGCACCACAGTATCGAGTCGTTCGGACTCGATGCTGTTGTAGCCCGTCTCCAGCGTCCGCTGATGAGCAGGAAAGGCAACGTCATAGGACGGCCAGCGATGGCAGATCAGCGGCTCGACCAGCCAGCGATGCTCCTGCGCGATATCACTGTCAAAAAACGACCAGACGTGATTCCCGCCCAGATCTGCTGAGGCTTCAATCAATCGGATATCCAGGTGGGGTTGCTTTTCGGAGAGCGCCAGTGCGATCAGTCCCCCCGCAAGGCCCCCGCCTGCAATCGCAATGTCACAGCTGATGGTCTCCTGCACAGTGCGGCCCTAGCGGGGTTTGGCGGCAGGCGAAAGTCGATGTAAAACATTATTCATGACCCAACCGCTTGATCCGGCACTGCTGCTCAAAGCCTATGCCGCAGGCATCTTCCCGATGGCCGACGGTCGAGATGCGCCGCAAGTCTATTGGGTTGAGCCGCGCAAGCGCGGCGTGCTGCCGCTGAGTGCCTTCCGGCTCTCGCGTTCGCTTGCCAAGACCCTCAGATCAGGGCGCTTCGAAACCACGGCAGACCAGGCATTTTCCGAGGTTGTCCGACTTTGTGCGGAAGAGGCTGAGAACCGGCAATCGACCTGGATCAATCACCAGATCGAGGCGTCCGTTGCACTGCTTCACGCTGGCGGTCATGCGCATAGTATTGAGACATGGGCGGATGGACAGCTGGTTGGCGGACTTTACGGAGTCCGTCTCGGTCGGGCCTTTTTTGGGGAATCGATGTTCAGCAGGGCGAAAGACGCGTCAAAAATCGCGTTGGCCCACCTTGTCGCACGACTTCGGGCCGGAGGATTCACCTTGCTGGATTGCCAATTCATTACGCCGCATCTGGCCTCGCTCGGCGCAATAGAAATCGACCGCGCGGATTACCTCGCGGCATTGGTGTCTGCTGTCACCGGAGCAGTTGCGGGCGACGCAGCAGCCACTGGCTCCGTTGGCTCAGCGGATTTCTTCGCGCTTGATCGGTCATTCGAAGCCGATTCGTCGCCTCGAACCACGATCGTATCCGGTCCGGTATCCGGATGCTTCATTGCACAGGCTTTGGTCCAGACATCATAAATCGGATGCTCGACAACATTGAGCGACGGGGATTCCTTAAACAGCCAGCCCGAAAAATATTTTCGCCATTTGTCATCGCTGCCGTGCACGATTACTTGGACGAACGCACCGGTGTAATGCTCTGCCTCCCAGGGCGCTGTCGTCTCGCAGGCCTTCAGTCGCACGACAAGGTCGCCGATCCGGACGGACTCGCCGGGCTTCATCGAGAGATCGCGATACAGACCATTGCGCTTGTTCAATATGCCCAGCGTCGCAACGCGTTCGGCCATAGGGGTGACCTTGGCGGAGAGTACCACGGGCGCTGGTTTAGGAGCCGGAGCCTCGATCTTCGTTGGCATGGGATCAGCGACATTGGCTGTCGAAGCATTTTCCAGTGCCGCCATTGCCTGCCAGCCCGCAAGACCTGCAATGGCCCCGCCCAGCACCCAGAGTGCCGGCCGCTTCATCCCCGATCGGGGCTCCATGCCTGATAATCGCCAGTCGCTGGTGCACGCTCGCCTCCCGCTTCGGGCGCGCCTGCAGGTCGATAGGCGTTGACGGTGCCCGTCAGGTTGCGAGAAGGGGGTTTTTCCCAGATTCGCGCAGGAGGAAGTGCATTTTCCGGTAACGCGTCGAGCGTGTGATGCAGCCAGCCATGCCATTCTGGTGGCACGCGACTGGCATCGTTAAGGCCATTGTACATGACCCAGCGTCGCGGCAGGCCGCCAACCGTCTTGCCGCCTTCAAAATAGACATTGCCATCGGCATCATGTCCGACCCGCTGCCCTTTGGTGACCGTACCGAGCCAGGTCCCGAAGGTCGCGCCTTCCCACCATGTGAAAATATTCTTGAAAACGCCCATGCAGAGCGATTACCTGCGTGTGTGGCTTAGCGCAACTGGCGTTGGCGCCTCATATCAGCGTTCGTTCGAAATTCCGGCTCAAATGCATAGCAAAACACCATCGATTTGCATGAGCGGATGCTTCACGTGGTTGGACGGCAGGCCACCGCTTTACAGATCAGAGAGAATCGTGCGTCGTCAGCATCTTTTCGAGTTGCGCCCGCAATTCCGTTCTAAGCGGCTGGGCGCTGTTGTCCGTCGTGCAGACCACTACCGTATCGCATGTCGCGATGCACTGGCCCTTCTGGAACATGGCCTGCTCGATGGTCCAGCTTGACGTGCCGATGCGCCCGGTGCCGGAACACACGGTCACATCTTCGGGATAGCTTCCTTCGCGCAGGTAGGTGATTGCAACCGAAGCAACCATTGTCCGCTCGTTCGCAGGCCGCTCTTCCATCGGGCGCACGCCGCGGTTCAGGCGCACGCGGCCATGCTCGAACAGCGATGCGAAGGCGACGTTGTTCAAATGTCCGTTGGGATCAAGATCCTGGAAACGGGTTTGTACATCCAGAGAGAAGGGGTAGCTGGCCGGGTTTAGCCGCCAGCCTTCCGGTTTTGGCATCGCCTCAGCGCGGTGCCATCCGGATTGCGCCATCAAGGCGAACATCCTCACCGTTGAAATAGCTGTTTTCAATCATGGTGAGCGCGAGATTTGCATATTCCTCTGGCTTGCCAAGCCGCTTGGGGAAGGGGACGGAAGCCGCCAGCGCGTCCTTCACATTCTGCGGCGCGCCAAGCATCAGCGGGGTTTCAAAAATGCCGGGCAGGATCGTGTTGATGCGAATGCCTTCGCTCATCAGGTCTCGCGCGATCGGAAGAGTCATGCCAATCACGCCGGCCTTTGATGCGGAGTAGGCAACCTGACCCATCTGGCCGTCTTCGCCCGCCACTGACGCTGTGTTGACGATCGCGCCACGTTCGCCATCTTCATTCTGCGGATCAAGCGTCATCATGCCGGCCGCCGATTTCGCCACGCACCGGAATGTGCCGACAAGGTTGATCTGGATCAGCCAGTTGAACGCATCGAGCGGATAGTGCTTGATCGAACCGTCCGTCTTCGAACGGCTCGCAGTCTTCATCGCACTTCCGGTTCCGGCACAATTGACGAGGATTCGTTCCTGTCCGATGGCAGCGCGGGCCTTCGCGAAGCCGGCATCGACGCTTTCATCGCTGGTTACGTTGACTTCGCAGAACACGCCGCCCACTTCAGCGGCAATCGCCTCGCCTTTTTCGACCTGAAGATCGAAGATCGCAACCTTGACGCCCTTGGCAGCCAAGGCACGAACCGTTGCTGCACCAAGGCCGGACGCACCGCCAGTGACGACCGCGGAAACGGATGAATCGAGTTTCATGATTTATCTTCCTTCAATTGAATTTTTAGAGCCGTTCAACAATCGTCACATTGGCGACGCCGCCGCCTTCGCACATGGTCTGGAGACCGTATTTGCCACCGCGCTGCTTGAGGGCATTCAGGAGGGTCGCCATCAGCTTGGTTCCCGAAGCGCCAAGCGGATGGCCCAGCGCGATCGCGCCGCCATTTACATTGAGGCGATCAGGATCGGCTCCTGTATGTTTCAGCCAGGCGAGCGGAACCGACGCAAAGGCTTCATTGACCTCATACAAATCGATGTCGCCAATCTTCATGCCAGCGCGTTGCAAAGCCTTGTCGGTTGCGAACAGCGGCTCCTCAAGCATGATGACCGGATCGCCCGCCGTCACGGTCAGCGAGTGGATTCGGGCAATTGGCGTGAGGCCATGATCCTTCAGCGCCTGTTCGGACACGATCAGGACGGCAGACGAACCGTCGCAAATCTGGCTGGACGAGGCTGCTGTCAGGCTTCCGCCATCCTGAAGAAGCTTAACGCCCGCGATGCCTTCAAGCGTTGCATCGAAGCGAATTCCTTCATCGCGCTTGTGCCATTCCTTGCCTTCGGGAGTTTCGATCTCGATCGCGACAATCTCGTTCTCGAAATTTCCTGCCTCTGTGGCGGCCTTGGCGTTGATGTGGCTTCGCAACGCAAAGCGATCAAGCTCATCCTTCGTGAAGCCGTGCTTCTTGACGATCATTTCGGCGCCCATGAACTGGCTGAACATGATACCCGGATATTTCGCCTCAAGGCGGGGGGACTTGTAGTTTCCCAGCCCTTCTTTCATGTGGAAAATGGCGGTTGAGCCCATTGGCACCCGCGTCATCGACTCGATACCGGCGGCGACCACAATATCCTGCGTGCCAGACATGACAGCTTGAGCCGCAAACTGCATGGCCTGCTGGGAAGATCCACACTGGCGGTCGATCGTGACGGCGGGAACGCTGTCTGGAACATTGGCGGACGCAAGGACGATGTTCCGCCCAACCTGTGCGGCCTGTTGTCCGCCCTGGCCGACACATCCCATGATCACGTCTTCAATTCTGCTGCCATCGATACCGGTGCGCGAAACAAGCGCATCAAGCGTCATTGCGCCCAGATCAACGGGGTGGACACCCGCGAGTTTTCCGCCGCGTTTGCCACCTGCGGTGCGGACGGCATCAACAATATAGGCTGTCGCCATGGTTCGACTCCTTCTGAGGTCTTGATGATTGGAAAGCCACTTGCGCAAATTGACGTTTACGGCAAGGGAAAGTTGTGTCTCCTATCGAACGTGAGGAATGCAGCCAAATGAACGTTTCCGAAGCTGTCGCCTATCGCCGATCCGTCCGTGGGTTTCTAGACAAGTCGGTCGATATTGCGCTGGTCAAAGACATTGTTGAGCGGTCTTCACGCGCGGCGACCGGAGGCAATCTCCAACCCTGGCATATCGACATCGTCCATGGCGACTCTATGGCGAAGCTCAAGGCGCTGATGCGCGAAAAAATGGCTTCCGGACCGAACGTGGAAACCACCGAATACAACATTTATCCGCCTGAATTGCCCAAGCCCTATTCTGACCGGCGCTTCGAGGTTGGCGAAATGCTCTACAATTCGATCGGGATTCCGCGAGAAGACAAGGCTGGTCGGATGATGTGGTTTGCCCGCAACTTCCAGTTCTTCAATGCCCCAGTCGCGCTTTTCCTGACCCTCGATCGCAAGATGGGGCCGCCGCAATGGGGCGATGCTGGTATGCTGCTGCAGAACATCATGCTGCTGCTGTGCGAAGCCGGGCTGGATTCCTGCCCGCAAGAGTGCTGGGCGATTTACCCTAAGACGATTGGTGCATTTCTGGGCACGCCCGAGAACCGCATCCTGTGGACAGGCATGTCGATCGGATACAAGGATCCCGACGATCCTGCCAACGCATTGCTGACCAAGCGCGCGCCGTCGGATGAATGGCTGAACCTTCTCGGTTGAGTACCTCAATAATCCTTTGAAACACGGACCGAAGCAGTCTGTCGGCCAATGGTTGAAACGCTCGACAGGATCGAAAGCCAGCGTGTGATCTGGAATTCGGCACGCGTCGCCGAATAGCCCTGGCCGTCGGTGATGATCTCCACATAGGCGCGCCTGGTGATGTATTTCCCTGCGGCGACGGAGGTTTTCTGGCCCGTCACTGTGTCAGCGGGCAAAATGCGCAGCCTGTCTAGACCGATTGCATTGCGAAGGACATTGATCGGATTCAGGCCGTTCCCCTGATTCTGAAGCGATGCGATCGCGGCAGCCAGTTGAAGCGCCTCGGGAGCCGACAGGTTTGTGATGGACGTGCCGAAGAGCAAGCGGGAAAGGAGCTCGTCCTCGGGTAGGGCCGGAATGCTGGAAAACCCGATTTCAGGCCGTTGTCCGGTGCCGGTAACCCGGATTGTAGCAGAGAGACCCTGTGTGTCACCGGTTGCAAGGATATCGAGTGTAGGATCGGCCGGGACTTCGCCTTTGAAGCGGATCGACCCGCGCTGGAGATCGAAGCGCCTGCCAGCGAATTCATAGCCACCACGAACAAGGTCCGCCCGCCCGCTGATGGCGGGTTCGGAGATGGATCCGCCAAGTTCGAGATTTGCGCGCCATTCGCTCTCCAATCCGAGTCCGGTTACGCTCAAGCGGTTGGTAGCCCTGGCCTTGATCGCGAGCCTCCATGGGCTGGAGGGCAGGCCCTGAGCACGATCTTCAACAATCGAATTGACCTCGGTCACATTCAGGCGGGGGATTGCGGCAGCCGCGGTGGCGCGACCAAGCCGAAAGGCGCTCCGAACCAACTCCACGTCGCCCGAAATGACCCCGCCTCCTCGACCGTCAGACAAGAAGTTGATAGGTCCGGTCACAGTTGCACCCATGTCGTCGCGCGCGAGCAGGACAGCTTTGTCGGCTTGAAGTGAGAGATTCATGCCGAGCCGTTGGCCGGTCGTGAAATCAAAACTGCCTTGGCCCGAAATCGTTCCGCCTCCGGCGCCCCCGCTGAAATTGTCGATCACGAGCTTGGATCCGTTGAACCGCCCGCTGGCTTTGATGTTGGTCAGGACCATGCCCGTCGCTGCGCTCTCAATTCGTGCATTCGCCGTTCGCACGGAACCGCGGATGACAGGATTGGCGGCACTTCCCGAAATGTCTGCACCAATTGCGACCGGGCCGGATATGTCGAACCCTTCTACACCACTCATGCGCCAAAGCGTGTCGGCGGCTCCGTTGAATCGAAGCTGGGCAAAAATCGAGCCGCTTTTCAGGCGCGTCGCTAGATTGGATCCGGCGCCCGGCCGAATCTGGACCTGAGCGCGCCCAATCGTCAGCCCGCCACTGACCGCGACCGCGCGGGCGGCAGCATTGCCCGGGACCAATACGGCGGTAAGGCCCACATCGACTGGACGTGAGGACAGGATGAGGCCCGAGCGGGTAAGGCCACGAATGCGCATATCGACGCGGCCACTTGGCAACTGGCCCGCCGCTTGGCGATAGGCGACGCTCCCGCTGGCATTACCCCCCAACCCCGATCGCGGGAAGAGTATGTCCATGATTGTGAGCGGCATTTGCGAGACATTGGCATTGAACTCGGTTGTGTCATCACCAAAGAGTCCCGATACTTTTGCCTGACCTCCAGCAAATTCCAGGGCAGTCTTCTGGATGCGCCAGCCACCGGTTTCTCGCGTCAGGATCGCCGGACTGACAAGGCGAACCGGTTTGCGATCGATGGTGCCAGATCCAACCAGTTCGATTCGGCTGGGAGCAATCCGCGCAATCGTCTGCAAGTCAAAATTTCGTCCGCGCGATCCGGCCAACGTGGCCCGGATTTCACCGAAACCTGCATCAAGTTTCACATTCGCAGCGAGCCGCGCCAACCTGATGCCGTCATAAGACAGTCCTTGGCCCGTTAGGGATCCGTCAATTGATGTGCCGCGCGGATCGAGCAATATCACACCATCGAATGTGGCCCGGCGGGCGGTCACGACGGGAGGGCCTTCAAGCTCGGCATCGCGCGCGTTTAGATTTGCGACGATCCGCTGAATCGATCCCGAGGGGCTGAATTGGAGTGAACCGCTGATACCGCCGTTTAGCGTCAATTCACCGCTAAACCCGCCAGACAACGAACGAAGTGCCCCTTTAGCGACGCTTTTCGAAGCCTTCAGAGCGGCGATAACAACGGTTGCAGGGGTGCCTGAGGGAAGCAGGATCGCCCCGTTTCCTTCAAATTCCCCGATCCTGGAGCCGCCACTGGCATTCCAAATAAATCCATTATTGTCGGGAATGAGGTGCAAATTGACATTCGCCAGGCCCAAAGTGTCATTCGGTCGCGGCAGGGTCATGTCGATCTTGGGTCGTTCGATACGTCCGTCAAGCACGAAGCGCGTAACTGGTCCATATTGTACCTGCCGGCCAGCGCCTTTGAAAAAGAATGTGCCGTCACGTCGGCGATAACCATTGCCATTGAGGGTGATACCCGGAGATGTCAGCTTCAGGTTGACGAAATGGACAATGCCGTCGGAGCCACGCGTCAGTGCAGTGTCTATCCGGGGCAATCCGCGAGTCAGGCCAGCAAGGAAGCTGTTGTCCAACCGTCTCACCCAGGCTTGCCCGCGTCCGACAACCTGGCTTCCACGCCCTCCCTCCCCGGGGACAACCTTCAATTCGCTCTTTACGTCAACAACGCCAAGGCCCGGAATCAGATACCGGATCAACTGACCGGCAAGCCCGACTTCATATCGACCGGTCACGAGATCGACGAACAGGCTAAGCTTGCCCGAAAGTTTGTCCGACTTGAGGATCAATCCGTCACCTGTCAGCGCCCTGGATGTTGCGCGAAGTGTTCCGTTGACCGAGATGTTGGCAAGAATCCCACCCGCCACATCTCCGACACCGGTAATACGCTTGGCGACCAGTTTCACCGGAACAAGCACGGGCGATTTGCTCAGCCGCCCTTGCCCTGAGGCGCGTATGGCTTCGAGTCCCGTTTTATCGAAAGCGACAAAGGGGGCGGTCAGGAGATAATCGAAGCTTGCTGTTCCAAAGGCGCCATCAAGCCGTGCCTTTAACCTAACGTCACGTCCGGTCATGTTGGGAAAGAGCGCCCTCGGCTCGAGCAGATGTGCGTCGATGTTGAGCGGGCTGAACCGGTTGGCGGCAAGATCGACAATGCCAGCAAGCCTCACCGAGAGGGCCTGTGAGGCGATCTGCAGATTTGTGTCGAGCCGTCGGTTTGCCAACGCCGCTTTCCCGCTGATACGAAGCGCCGGGCCGGTTAGTCGCTGCACTTTGCCACGCGTGACAGTCGACAGGGAAAGGCGACCGTCCAATGCGAAGTTGCCTTTGTTGTTCGCAAATTCGAGCTGTGCGATCCGTGCACCCGAAACGTCACCGCGCAGTTGGCCCCGCCAATCCGTCCAGTCCCCCTGTCCAGCGATCTTGATCGCGACGGGTCGCGTCGTTCCAACCACCTGTCCAAAGACACCGCCGGTGGGTGCGGTCAGGTCGGCGTCTAGGTCGAACCGATTTCCATCCGGTTCGGCGTCGATCAGAAACGCCAATCGATCTCCTGCTGTTGTATCAAGGTTGATCCTGACGAGCGCGCGCCCTTTGCGAATATCCGCTTTTCCATTGAGGCGCCCGATCCTCCGTTTTCCGCCCACAACCTGAGGCTCGATTACCAGTCGGTTGACGGTCAGGCTTCCGATGCGAATATCGAAGCCCGGCAAAATGGCGCGTTTCTTTTCGGACGGGCTTAACTTCGGCAGTTTGTGGAGCGTTGCGACGGGGACAGCAAGGCTCGTGATATCGAGCCGATTGGCAAGCCAACCCGCAGGAGTCCAATGCAATCGTGCTTCTGATATGTGAAAAAACAGTCCCTCGGAATCGTATAGGCGGACGTCCTTCAACCGCGCCCTAGAATAGATAGACCCGTCAATCCGCCCGATCCGGATTCTGAGGCCCGAGCTCGGTGCTTGAGCCGCAATCTGGTCCGCAATGAAACGATGGCCGATGCTTGTGTCAGCAATCCACAAAAGTACAACCGCCGTTAGAACGAGTCCGCCCAGTGCGATGCCAATCCAGCGCATCACCTTCATCAAAAGGCCTGACCCAAGGAAACGAAGACGGTGACTCGCGGATCTCCCCGTAGCGGATTGATCGGCGTGCCGACATCGATGCGGATTGGTCCAAAGCTGGAATAGTATCGTCCGCCGAGGCCTGCCCCTAGGCGGAATTTGGAGAATGTGGGTAGCGAATTTGTGTCGACGCTTCCTCCATCAAGGAATGGCACGATTCCGAAACTGCCAAGCCGAATACGGGCTTCAAGAGCAAATTCTGACAGACTGCGGCCCCCGACTGGATCATTCGCAGCATCGCGCGGTCCGATTTGCTGATAGCCATAGCCGCGAACAGAACCGCCGCCGCCGGAATAATAGCGCCGCGAGGGGGCAATCGCATTGGACTTTGCCCCGGATATTGCTCCCAGCCGAATACGGCCTGCCATGACCACCCGGTTCCCGACCGGCAAATAATAACTACCGTCAAATTGAGCGCGAACATAGGTGAACGTTCCCGATTCTAGAGAGACTTCGGGGGAAACGCGCACACCGAGGCGAAAACCTTTTTTGGGATCGAGCAGGTCGTCAGACCCGTCGTAGTTTAAAGTGGCAGGCAATGCGCCGATGAAGAAAGTTCGACGAGCCGAGTTTGCAATACGTGTTGCGTCACGCTCGCTCGACGCCACAAACTCGGATCCAACGCTCCATGTCCATTTTTTCTGCCAGATGATGTTCGTTTGTCGCTCGATTCCAGCGCCAAGATCGAGAGTTCGGGCCTGATAAGCCGAACGATTGACGTGACTGGCCTCGATCCTGGCGTTGAGCGCTTGGTCGCGCTTGCGAAAATTTGACTGCCGCAGAATCGCGCCCAGATATTGCTCACGGGTTCCGGCAACCCCTCGAAGTGTGACGGCACCTTCAGGGCGGATCAGGTTGCGGTGCGTCCAACTCAGTTCTGCGCGGATGCCTTCGCCTGTGCCATAACCTACGTCTGCGGCTATTGTGCGCATTTTAGCGGGCTCCAGTCCCACCGCGATATCTGCCAGGTCTGAATTCTCTGCCGGGACGGGCTTTACATCGGCTTGCGCTACAAGCCCCGTGGCAATCAGGGCGCGACGCAAATCATCCACCTTCGACTGATCGTAAGTCTCCCCTTGCTCAAAGCGAGCAATCTTCTCGACATGCTTTGCATCGAATGGAAGCTTTGATCCCGAGAGGACAATCTTGCCAAAGCTGCGCCGCCCCTTTGGATCGACAGACATCTTCAGCGTCGCGGTGCGGGAATCGTGATCGACAACCACTGCGGGCTCGCCGACCTTGGCAAATGGAAACCCTTCCTTGCGGATTTTTCGTTCAAGCTCGGCCTCGCCCAGAACCACAGTATTGGCATCGACTGCATCGCTCACACCGACGCCGAACGCGTCTCTTAACATACGCTCCCTGTCACCCGTGCGATCGAGTCCAGTGATCTCAACAGTTGAAAACCGATAAAGTGGTCCAGGTTCCACGATGAGCTTGACTAAAATTTGGCTGGAGTTGGCGCCTTCCACGGTCGTTTCCACGTTCGCATCGTAATAGCCTTCTGCACGAAGGATTTCGTCCAGCAAGTCAGCGTCTTCGCGTGCGCGGCGATCGATCTGGGCGACGTTGGCCTGCTTGCCTTCACCTGCAGTCAGCGTCGATACGCCTCTAAATCGCTGCATTACGGCCAGTTTGTCGCTCACCTCGAGCCCCTCGACAACAACGCGATAGCGACGTTCGCCAACAATTTCTGTCGACTGCGCAACGACCTCTGCTGCTTCATCGGGTGTGGAAGGCTGGGACGTTTCAGCAGGGTCGATGGTGGGCCAATCGACACCGATGTCTGTCATTGGCGCCATCGGGGATTCGGGATCAAGCTGATCTTCCGAAACACCTATTGATTGCGCCATTGATCGAGACGGAAGGGCGACCAAAACAAGCGTTGCGAGCGCAAGGGGTAGGGCGCGGCATAGCGAACGGGCCAACATCCAATTGCGTCTAGCGACTGGATGAATCCGCCGCCAGCGCCGATTTAGTGGACGGTTCCGATTACGTGGTTGGTCAACAGCATATCGATCAGACGTTCTACCTGACGCCAATGGCAGAAAAGGATTGCATTACCGCGATCCCGGCTGCTGTCGGCCCGCAGAGCGGCCTCTTCACCAGCAAAACCACCGAACGCCTCCATCAGGGCAGAGGCGTCTTCTAGGGTTTTACGATTGGCAATCGGGGATGTCATGAGAGCTCCAGCCTAGCAGGTTCCAGCCCCTAAGACCCAATCGCTAACATCGGACGAGGACCAATGGTAAACTGTCGATTGACCAAAGAGTTAGCTGATCTTGCGTCCCGCCCAGACGACGCGGCCGATGATTGTCACGGAGTCCGGCTCGACATCTGGCCATCCCGGATAGGCCGGGTTATCACTTAGCACGGAAAGACGTTGTGCAGGGCGAAGTGAAAGTCGTTTGACCATCAGGGCGTCATCCATCCGGATCACATAGATCCCGTCACGAAGCCGTTCGGCCGCATCGCCGCGATCAACCAGGATATCGTCTCCATCTCCAAGGGTTGGAACCATCGAGTCTCCTGCGACCTGGATGATCGACAAGGCGTCTGGACTCGCGGCGAGTTCGCGCAGCCATTTCCCCTCAAACCCAACATGTCCCATGCGCTCTTCAGTGCCTGCGTGCGCGCCTGGACCCGCGGACGCGCCAAGCCTGAGGCGCGGAACCAATATTGTAGATATTTGCACTGCATGAGCGGTCGGACCGCCCAGTTCAACTTCATCAATACCGAAATAGGTCGCAAGCGTGCGCCGGTCATCCTCCTTCAGCTTCCTTGGCACTCCACGCCGGAGGAACTGCTGGAAATAGGCAGCATTCCGACCGAGCAAGCGGGAGATCGACAAACAGTCGTCGCCTCGCTCCTCCATCAGCGTCTGCAGATGATTCCTGACGTCATCCATTTCCTATTTTCCTACGATAGGAATTTTCCTTGCGCAATAGGAAATATCCTCTCAGATAGGATAATTCCTATCAAGAGCGATTCGGGTTGAAAGAAGGAGGCTTGAATGAGTGTACCGGGCAAGATTGAACGATACCTGCGCAAGACCGGCAAGAAGCCGACGCGCTTTGGGCGTGAAGCGGCCAATGATCCGCGGCTAGTGTTTGACATAAGGCGGGGCCGGGCGATTGGAACCCGACTAACGGCCCGAATTGAAGCCTTTCTTGAGGCCGTCCAATGATCCCTGATGTTCATGGCGCCCTATGCTCGGCAATTCTCGGCTTGTTTCATCCGGCGCGTGCCGAAATTCGCTCTTCGAGCCAACGACGTTGGTCAAGCGTGACATTCAGTGGTGCCCGGCACCGGTGCGAGCTTAGTGTGACGGGAAAAAGAGTGAACGAGCTTGCTGATCAGGCGACGGCTGCCGTGATGAGTGAGAATTTTGTGCTTGAAGGCCATGTTGTCGCTGACATTGCCGTCATGGATCGCCGATCGCCCGGCCGCGACAGGGTTGAAATTGAATTTGAAGCGTTGACGGTCGAGGCGAATTAGTGGCGCGCCGCAGACTCTCCAAGAATCTCTCGCAACGCTGCCATTTCTCCCGGCAGTATCGGAGCGGAAATGCCTGTGGTGCGCTCGCGATGCTGCAGTGCATTTTCGAGACGATCAAGCAGACCGGAAATCGATGGCTGATCAACTGCAACCGCCGACAAAGTGAGGACGTCATCTGGAGATTGAAACATTGGCCCTTCGAATGGTTCGACCAGATCCATTGCATCTTCACCGGCAATTTGTTCAGGCAGTTCGGCATTATCGGCGACAATTGCTCCAAGGACCAATTCGTCCCGGGCATGTGCGAAGGCTTCGTCGGACATAAACGGTGCCCCAAGGTCTGATTCGGCAAAAAGTGGACGCCGTGCCGGGGCGTGTGGATGCGGAGCATGTTCGGCCTGCTCGCCGTCGTTTTCGAGTCCTGCGCCTTGGTGTTCAATCCGCGTCGCTTTGACGAGTCGACCCAACACGGACGGAATCAGCCAAAGCGGTAAGGCCATGCCAAAAGCAGCAACGATGGCCGCCAGGATTTGCGCCTTGTCCCCCAAGGGTGGAGCGGCAGCAGCAATGACGTCGGGAAGGCCGGAGGCAACCACACCGCGCTCAAATAACCAGCCGGGCGTCGCCAGAATGAGGATTGCCGCCACGATACCGAAGAGCAGCGCGACGACCGGTATGAACGGCACATTTTCCAGTGATCGAGCGAGCGATCTTACACCTTTGGGCATCAAGCGTCCTTCAAACCGGCTGTCCGGTCAATTTATGATAAACAGGACCATAACAGGAAATATTTGACGACCAGTTACGATCTCGCTCGACGAATGCACGTGCCATGTTCCGACGTTCGTCCCATTGATCCCTTATCGCAAACAGCCCGGCAACCGATTCTGCGAGTGCAACAGGATCATCTGGCGGAAACAACGTGCCCGTTACCCCATCCTCGATCAGTTCGCGATGTCCTCCGACATCCGAGGCCGCAACGAGACGCCTTTGCGCCATAGCCTCCAATGGCTTCAGTGGCGTCACAAGGTCGGTCAAACGCATCTTCTTTCGTGGATAAACCAGCACGTCGATCAGGCTGTAATAGCGTTCGACTTGCTCATGCGGCACGCGTCCAACGAAATGGATCCGCTCGGCTGCGCGGGATGTTTCGGCCATCTGCCTCAATGCCGCTTCCATCGGCCCTCCACCGACAAGCAGAAGCCTCAGTTCGGGCTGGGCTGAAATCATCGCTGGCATTGCTGCAATCAGATCATCAATGCCTTCGTAATGATAGAAACTGCCAATGAACCCGATGGTCGGTGCGTCGCCCAGGCCAAGACTCTTGGCGAGCGCCGTGTCGCGCGGGGGCGGGTCTCCGAACAGGCCGAGATCAACACCGTTGGGAGAAACAAGGACCTTGTCAGGCAGGACCCCGCGGGCGACGAGGTCGGTCTTTAGACCGTCGCAGATCACCGCGACTGCATCAGCGCTATGCACCGCATAGGTTTCGATCGCCGTAATGAGACGATTGCGGATCGATCCTTCGCGCGCTGTCCCGTTGCCGACGGCAGCATCCTCCCAGAACGCTCGAATCTCGTAAAGCAGGGGCAGCTTGCGGCGGCGTGCAACGCGGAGGCCGGCAAGGGCGGTCAGAACAGGCGAATGGGCATGGAGCAAATCGGGTTTCCATGCCTCGACCAAGGCATCAACATGGTGCTCCAGTGCCACGATTTCGCGCCATTCCCCAAAGGGGCTTCTCGCCGGTTTGTGCTTTTGGGCGCGGTAGAACGTGAGGCCGTCGACAATCTCGACCGGAGGCCCCTCGGCATAGTGACGCGCCCCTGTGACACCCACAACTTTCCAGCCGCTTTCGATCTGCGCCTTCATGATCGCGCGGGTGCGAAACGTGTAGCCGCTGTGCAGCGGCAGGCTATGATCGAGGATATGAAGGATACGCAAGCCGCCCGGCCCCCTGTTACGGCGATGACTGCAGCGCTATTGCGACTCTTAACCTTAACGCCACGTCAACCGAAGGGGGTCTAGGGCAAGATGCGATGATCGACAATTTTTCGCTCGCGCTGACGCACGGCCTGATGCTGCTTGTCGCATGGCGGCTGATTTTTCGTGACGATCTGGATCGAGAAGGTGATCCCGAACCTGATCCTGAGCCAAAGGGCTGGGGCCGGAAACCGCCCCGCGATGCATGACCTTGCCCTGATCGGATTTCTTCTGGCATTGATGGGAATCGGCTTTCGTCGGCCGTTCGTTTTCGTGCTGGGCTATGTCTATATCGACAATGTTTCACCGCAGCGCCTGAGCTATTATCTGCTCAACTCCATGCCGGTTTCGCTGATTTTTGCGGCACTCGCGGTGGGGGCCTGGGCACTGGTCGATGACAAACGTGACAGCCGGTTTGCGCCACGTCAGGCGCTCCTCCTTCTGCTGCTGATCTATTGCGGCGTGACCACCACACAGGCCGATTTTCCGCTGGATGCCGCCAACAAATGGTCATGGGTCTGGAAGGCGCTGGCCTTTGCCATTTTCCTTCCGCTGACATTGAGGACACGGTTGCGCTTCGAATCACTCGGGCTGTTCATGGTGCTGTCGGCCGCAACAATCATCATCGTCGGTGGCATTAAGACGGTCATTTCGGGCGGCGGTTATGGCTCGCTGAACCTTATGGTGACGAACAATACCGGCCTGTACGAATCCAGCATCATCTCGACGGTCGCCATCGCGATCATCCCGCTGATCCTGTACCTGAGGAAGTACAATAGTGTTTTCCCGACAGACTGGCGGGTCAATCTCTTTGCTGTTGCGCTAATCTTTGCCTGCGTGCTGATCCCGATTGGAACCGAGGCGCGTACCGGTCTGGTCTGTATCGGAGTGCTCCTGGTCCTCGCTCTCCGTTTTACACGGAGGCGTTTCCTTTACGTCGGCGTGTTGGCGGCGGCGGCGCTGATCGCCGTCCCGCTGTTGCCGTCGAGCTTTACGAACCGGATGGATACGATAAAATCATACAAGGCAGACCAGTCTGCTTCGACGCGGCTCGCGGTCTGGGCGTGGACGTGGGAGTATGCGAAGGATCATCCCTTCGGTGGCGGGTTTGACGCCTATCGCCAGAACAAGCTCCGCATGGAACTGCAGGAAATCACCGAGGACGGAACCTCAAGGAGCATCGAAACCACTGTGACAACGGATGCTGCGCGCGCCTATCACAGTTCCTATTTTGAAATGCTGGGTGAGCAGGGCTTTCCGGGCCTGGTCCTGTGGCTGCTGATCCACGGTCTTGGCGTGATTCGCATGGAAATTCTCTATCGCCGCTACCGCAATCGACCGGCGGACAAAGACCAATGGATCGGAGCGCTGGCAAGTGCGCTGCAGCAGGCCCATATCGTCTATCTTGTCGGCGCTTTGTTTGTCGGCATCGCCTACCAGCCCTTTGTCTATTTACTCGTGGGCATGCAGATCGGGCTCGATACCTATGCCGGACGCCGCGCTGCCGAGGCCGCCTGGCGACCGCTTGGGGGCGTGCAAGCCAGCGCATCGTAGACATCAGGCGCGCCTGCGTTTAGCCAGCGGACATGGCTCTTGCTCCTCTCTCCGAAATCGACCTCGACGCACTGTGGACCAGCGCAATTGCCTGGATGGCTGACCATAGCAGGATGATTGCGCTGGCCGCGCTTGTCGGCGTGCTGATCGTCGTCCTGCTCTACGGGCTGCGACTCATTGGCAAGCGGCTCAGTCGCGAACCCAACCCCTGGCGCAGCGTCATCGGGCGGGCGCTGGCCTCCATGGAGCTGTGGTTCATGGTTCCGCTGGCCGCCGAACTCGTGGCGACATACGCCCATGCGCCGGAGGATGTGGCCAATACGATCAGCTTCGTCTTCATTATCACCGCGACCTTCCAGGGGGCATTGTTTCTCCGCGAGTTGATCCTCGGTGCCGTCGAAGTACGGGCAGCGGACACGGCGTTGCATGAGGGCCTTTCGAACGCGCTTGGGCTTGTCCGGCTGTTTGTGAACGTCGCACTGTTCGTTCTGGCGTTTTTGCTCATCCTCGGCAATCTGGGCGTGAATGTAGTCGGGCTCGTCGCGGGGCTGGGCATTGGTGGCATTGCGATCGGCCTCGCTGCGCAAGGCATTTTCCGTGACCTGTTCGCCGCTCTCTCGATCCTCTTCGACGGACCGTTCAAGGTCGGGGAAACGATCAAGTTCGGTGATGCAACCGGCAGGGTCGAAGCCATCGGCCTCAAG